>JADLFD010000001.1 GCA_020845805.1 Verrucomicrobiales bacterium
GGTCCTCGCCGCCTTCGAAGGTCGCGGTGGGATCCTGGAGCAACTGGAGCACCCGCCCGGCCACCACGTGGTGATCCTTGGTGAAACGTTCCAGCTGGGACTTGAGGTCCGCCGGGTTGGGGATTCCGATTTCGTCGAAGCTGCGGCAGTTGGCCTGGAAGCGGTCCTGGACCTGGCGCCAGGCGTTCCATGCGGGGACAAACTTGGACCAAAGCCCTGCCTCCTCGGGGGATTGCGGCAACGCCTCGTAGGTCTTCCAGGCGGCTTTCCACGACTCTTCGGCCTTGGTCAGGTTCTCATATTGGCGTGCGCGATCGGCCGCGGGCAGGCCGCGCACCAACAAGGATCGATCGAAGCTGCGAATCGCATCCGTCTGCTGCTTGATGACCAACAGGGTCTCGACACTGGGCAGTCGGACCAGCCCAACCTCACGGGTGGCTCGTTCGCCCTTGACCGCCCCGCGGTAGCTGAGAATGCCGAGGACGAGAGTGATGCAGGCTGCGCCAAGGAAGGCAGTCTGGAGTTTGGTTCCGAGCTTCAACCGGGGATTCGACTTGGAGGGCGACATGGTTCGCGGGGCTTCGGGTTGGGGGATTCCCCCGAGCGGCCAGTCGTTTGGCATCCCAGAATCGATGTCCGCGCCGGTAGGGAGTCGGCCCGTAGAGGATATCGGGCGAGTGGTACGGAACTTGAGATCGGCCGCGGGGCGATCCGAGTAGTGGGGAGGATCCCCGGAGGCCACCGAGCGACAGAGAGGGGGAAAGGGCTG
Source organism: Verrucomicrobiales bacterium (assembly GCA_020845805.1). Taxonomy (GTDB): domain Bacteria; phylum Verrucomicrobiota; class Verrucomicrobiia; order Limisphaerales; family CAIMTB01; genus CAIMTB01. The sequence goes on from JADLFD010000001.1 coordinate 770, forward strand.
GGGGGGGCCTTGGGTCGAGTGGGGGACGAGTCGGTGGTTCCTCATATTCTCCTGCCCCTATTTTCCTGCCTGCTCCACTCGCCGCGCTTCGGTCTGAGGTGCGGCCAAGAGAATGGGGAACCAATCGGGCAGGAAAATTGGGGCAGGAACATGGAGGGCTGAGGGGCTTCGGAGGATATCCGTCGGGCCCCCATCGTCCTGGCAGATCGAGGACAGCGGAAAGCTGCGAGGCACCGGGACCCTCGGTGATGCACTCGGTCAGCGGATGATCCGGGCGGATCGGGGAGACCGTGCGGTGCGACATCCCTGCGCCCGCCCTGAGGGTCCCGGCATCTTTCTGCTTTCGCATCGGGCGGAGGCTCTCTCTAATCGCGGTCCTGTGACCGCCGATTCGTTCAAGTCGGAGATCTCTGAAGCCATGCGCACGTTCGACAAATATGTCGTGTGCCTGGAGAAGACTCCGGACGAGCTCGAACGTTCCCTGCAATCCCTGGTCGAGAAAGCCATCAAGGCCTTTGAAAACCGTGGGGCGGGCCTGCGCCATGGCATCGCGCTCGATCGCCAGATCACCGTGATTCTGAGCCAGTCCGAGGGCGATCGGCCCCTGTGTGGGATCTACTTCAACCTCTCCAGTCCCTACCACCGGCAGAAGTCCGGGAAGGTCTCCAAGACCCGCGAGGAAGAGGTCTAGGCTGGCGTGGAAGGGGTGGGAGAAGCCCGCGTTTTCCTAGTGGAGTCGGACCTCGTCGTCCACTTGCACAAATCCTTCGGTCACGTCCGCAGCGATGAATCCGTTGCGCTCGGGCCCCGAGAGCCGGAGTTCGCCCACCTTCTCCCCATTGCGGTAGACGGAGAGTTGGGATTGCAGCGGGGGCACTCCACCCAGGGTGTAGTCCAGGACCACGAACCGCAGACCCGGGTTGACGGCGTGAACGCGCGCGCTGGCGGGGAGCACGACGGTGGCTGGCGTGCGGTTGGTGGGGTTGGCTGCCGGGGAGGGTCCCGGACCCAGGTTGCCCCCTTTGGCGGTGCGGGGCGCCGCAGGCGCGGACGGGCTCTTCTCCGGGGAGCCAGGGTCCGCCGCGTCGGGGGACTGGCAACCCGCGAGCCCCAGGGACAACGCGATGGTGAGCGACGACAGGCGAAGCACCAGCGCAGTAAACGGGCGCGTGCCGGGTCGTGTCAACGGGGCCGCAGGCCGTCAGCGGTAGATGTCCACCAGGTAGACCGTCGCTTCCACCTTGCCGAGGTTCACGATGGCATGGGGGACGTCGGCACGGTAACTCACTGAATCCCCCGAATTCAGGTCCTCGGTGTCCGTGCCGGATTCCACGCGAATCTTTCCTTTGAGCACGGTCAAGTACTCGTGCGTGCCGGCGAAGTGCGGGGCGCTGCGCAGCGCTCCCGACGGCCCGAGGCGGATCTCATAGAACTCCACGTCCTTCTCCAGGTTGAGCGGGGAGAGCGTGCGGATCTCGCAGTCCGCATCCGAGCGGAACACGTGAGCCCGGTCACCCTGGCGGATGGTCTGGATGGAGGACTGAGCGCCCGGGGTTTCGATGAGCTCGGCGAGGGTCATGCCGAACGCCTGGGCGATGCGCACCGTGACGGCGAGGGTGGGGTTGGCCTCGTTGCGTTCGATCTGGCTGAGCATGGACCGGCTGACCCCGGAGGCCGCGGCCAGTTGGTCGAGGGACCATCCGCGCTGCTTGCGCAGGTCATGCACGCGACGGCAGAGGTGGGTGCTCACGGCGTCCGCCGGGGAGGCCGGTGTCGCCGGGGCGGCAGGGCGGGAGGCACTGCGCCGCCCGCGTGGGACCGGGTGAGTCGGGTTCATGGATTATCCACTATACCGGAATTCGATCTTGATTATCGGAGACTGGGTTCCGATATTGTGAACACGCATCCGGCATACTGGATGGACTCAAGCCGGGAGACGGGCTCCCGTGCAAGGCGAATCCTGGCTGGCAGCGGAGCGGAGAAGAGAGGATCCAAGACCCATGAAAGCCCTGGTGAAGGCGAAGTCGGAGCCCGGACTCTGGTTGCAGGACATTCCGGAGCCCGAGATCGGCATCAACGACGTGCTGATCAAGGTGCACAAGACCGGGATTTGCGGAACGGATCTGCACATCTGGAAGTGGGATGCCTGGGCGCAGAAGACCATTCCGGTTCCGATGGCGGTGGGGCACGAGTTTGTGGGGGAGATCGTGCAGGTGGGAGCGAACGTGCATGACTTTTTTCCGGGGCAGGTGGTGAGCGGGGAGGGGCATGTGGTGTGCGGGCGGTGCCGCAACTGCCTGGCGGGGCGGCGTCATTTGTGTGCGGACACGAAGGGGGTGGGGGTGAACCGGCCGGGGGCATTCGCCGAGTACCTGGCGTTGCCCATGACCAACGTGTGGGTGCATTCGCCGCAGGTGGACCGCGACGTGGCTTCGATCTTCGATCCGTTTGGCAACGCGGTGCACACGGCTCTTTCCTTCGATCTGCTGGGCGAGGACGTTTTGGTGACGGGGGCGGGTCCGATCGGGATCATGGGTGCGGCGGTCGCCAAGCATGCGGGGGCGCGGTACGTGGTGATCACGGATGTGAACCCGTGGCGTTTGGAACTGGCGCGGAAAGTGGGGGTGACGCGGGCGGTGAACCCGCGGGAGCAGACCTTGAAGGACGTGCAGCGCGAGTTGGGGATGAAGGAGGGGTTTGACGTGGGGCTCGAGATGTCCGGCAACGTGCATGCCTTTCGCGATCTGGTGGCCAACATGGCGCATGGCGGCAAGATCGCGCTGCTGGGCATTCCGGCGGAGCCGATGGCCATCGACTGGAACGCCGTGATTTTCAATATGCTCACCATCAAGGGCATTTACGGGCGCGAGATGTACGAGACCTGGTACAAGATGACGGTGATGTTGGAGAGTGGGCTCGACATCCGGCCGGTCATCACGCACCGGTTTGACTTCCGCGACTACGAGCGCGGATTTCAGGCAGCGCTCTCGGGGGAATCCGGGAAGGTCATCCTGGACTGGGCGTCCCCTGCGTGACCGAACGTTGAACTGAAGCTCCCTTATGTCTGAACGCTGGAAGAGCCACCTGCGGGAGCAGGTTGAAGCCCTGCGGGCGCAGGGATTGTACAAGACCGAGCGCGTGATTGAGTCGCCGCAGGGTGTGCGCGTGCGCGTGGGCGACGCGGCGCCGGTGCTCAATCTGTGTGCCAACAACTATCTCGGCCTGGCGCAGCACCCGGAGATCCGGGCAGCGGCGCGCGCGGGTCTGGAGCGCTGGGGATACGGACTGGCCAGCGTGCGGTTCATTTGCGGCACGCAGGGGATCCACAAGCAGCTGGAGGAACGCTTGTCCGCGTTTCTGGGAACCGAGGACACCATCCTGTACACCAGTTGCTGGGATGCCAACGGCGGGGTGTTCGAGACGCTTCTCAACGAGCAGGACGCCATCATCTCGGATGAACTCAATCATGCGTCCATCATCGATGGCGTGCGATTGTGCAAGGCGCAGCGCCTGCGGTATCGCAACAACGACATGACGGATCTGGAGGCGCGCCTGCGCGAGGCGGCTTCGGCGCGGTTCCGGCTGATCGTGACGGATGGCGTGTTCAGCATGGATGGCACCCTCGCCGACCTGCGCGCGCTCTGCGATCTGGCGGAGCGGTACGACGCGCGGGTGATGGTGGACGATTCGCATGCGGTGGGATTCGTGGGGCCGCGCGGTCGTGGGACCCATGAGCTGCAGGGTGTGATGGGGCGGATCGACATTCTGACCGGCACCCTGGGCAAGGCGCTGGGGGGAGCGAGCGGAGGGTACACCAGCGGTTCGCGTGAGATCATCGAACTGCTGCGGCAACGGTCGCGTCCGTATTTGTTCAGCAACACGGTGGCGCCGCCGATTGCCGCCGCCTCGGTGCGGGCGTTGGAGTTGCTGCAGGAGTCCACCGAGCTGCGCGATCGCCTGGAGGCGAACACGCGGTTTTTTCGTGAAGCCATGACCCGGGCGGGATTCGACATCTTACCGGGGACGCATCCCATCGTGCCGGTGATGCTGGGGGATGCTGTGGTGGCGCAGCGATTCGCGCAGGCGATGCTCGCGCGCGGCGTGTATGTGGTCGGATTCTTCTTTCCCGTCGTGCCCAAGGGGAAGGCGCGCATTCGAACGCAGATGTCGGCGGCGCACACGCGCGAGGATCTGGAATTCGCGTTGGAACAGTTTGTGGCGGTGAAACGGGAGTTGGGGGTTTAGGCGGTCCTCTATGTTTGCGCCGGATCCAAGCTGGCTTTACCTGGCGCTGCAGCACTTCGGGGTGGTGGTGAGCGCCGTGGCAGGCGTGTTGGCGGCGCGGGGGCGGCGGGTGGACCTCTTTGGGGTCGTGGTGTTGGCGGTGGTGACGGCGTTGGGCGGGGGCACGATCCGTGACATCTGCCTGGGGGCGACGCCGGTGTTCTGGATCGCGGACGGGCGGTATGCGGCGACCTCGGTGGTGGCGGGGGTGGCGACCTTCTGGTGTGTGCGGCAGATCATGCCGCTGCTGAAGTATCTCGAGTTGGCGGATGCCTTCGCGCTGGCTTTGTTTACCGCGGTAGGCGCGAGCAAGAGCCTGGCTCACGGATCGGGCGGGTTCATCGCCGTGATTCTGGGCACGGTGACGGGAGTGGCGGGGGGCGTGTTGCGCGACGTGTTGTTGGCGCAGCTGCCGCTCGTGTTTCGTCCGGAGATCAAGCTCTACGCCACTGCTGCGTTGGTGGGGGCGACGGCGCTGGTGGCGGCCCAGCGGTGGGCACCGGGATCGGACGTGCCCATGCTGGTGGGAGTGGGGACGACCCTGGTCTTGCGGTTGGCCGCGATCCGGTGGGCGCTGGTGCTGCCGGTCTTTGGGGCGGGTGAGGACTCGAACCCGCCGCGGCGCCCCGACTCCTCCGCCTGAGAGCGCTGCCCCCGGACCGGGGCGACGGGGTCACTGCTTCCGGGAGGTCCTGGTTCCGGCCGGGGCCGGTTCGCGGGACCATTTTCCAGCAATCCAGGGGAGCGGCCGAAAGCCAGTTGTCGCCCTCACGGCGTGCCCCTAGGCTCCGACCGTCAGTCCATGGTGTTTGTCACGCACATTCCGGGTCCCCCGCTGGCGGCGTTCGTGGAGCGCTTCTGGTACTATTCGGGGCTTTGTGTTGCGCATGGTCGCGAGCGCGTGCTGCCCGAGGGGACTTTTGAACTGATCCTGAACCTCGAGAGCAGCCCGCGGTACTTGTACGAGGACGAGACCGGGCCTCGGGCGACGGCCTACCGGCGTGGTTGGCTTTCGGGTGCTCAGACGCGCTATCTGGTGATCGACGCCACTCCGGGTGCGTCGCTGATGGGGGTCCATTTCCGGCCGGGGGGTGCGGCCCCGTTTCTGGGGTTTCCTGCGTGTGAGCTGGTCGACCAGGTAGTGGAGATGGACGCCTGTTGGGGGGCGGCGGCGGACGTGTTGCGTGAGACGCTGCTCGCGGCGGCTTCGCCGGCGGCCAAGTTCCGGGTCATGGAAGGATTCCTGCGGCGGCGCCTGGATCCCGATGCCCTGGACCGGCGGTCCGTACGATATCTCGTGAGTCGGCTCAGCCGGTCCGCGGGGTGCGGAAGCATTTCCTCCCTGGCCCGGGAGGTGGGGTGGAGTCACAAGCACCTGATCGACCGTTTTCGCAAGGAGGTGGGCGTGGGCCCGAAACGGCTGTGCCGGATCCTTCGATTCCAGCAGGTGCTGCGGACGATCGAATCTGGGAACGGGGTGTTGTGGGCGGATCTGGCGGCGGCCTGTGGCTATTTCGATCAGGCCCATTTCATTCGTGAGTTCCAGGCTTTCTCCGGGTTGAACCCCAAGCGGTACTTGCAGGAACGAGGCGAGTATCTGAACTACGTTCCGGTCCGGTGAATTTTTTACAATCGCTGGTGAGTTCCTCCCGCTAAGGTTGGGACGTCATCACCCTACCAACGTCGACTCCCTGATTCCTCTCATGAATACGCCAGCCTCCTCCCTTCGATTTCGGGAACTATCTTTCACGCGACTGGGCTTGCTGGGCGGGTTGGCCGCCTGCCTGCTCTTCGGTGGCGGCCTGCGCGCCGCGGAGACGGGCACCCTTCACGAGAAGCTCGAGGTGCTGCGCCCGTTCCTGGGCAAAACGTGGCGTGGCGAGTTCAAGAACTCGACTCCGGAGAAGCCGCAGGTGGACGTGTCGCATTGGGAACGCGCGTTAAACGGCCAGGCGATACGCATTCTGCATTCCATCAACAGCGGGATGTACGGCGGGGAGACTCTGGTGTTCTGGGACGCCACCAAGAAGCAGATCACCTATTATTATTTCACCACGGCGGGTTTCTACACGACGGGCACCATGACGGTGGAGGGGACCAAGGTGACCAGCCGCGAAGCGGTGACAGGTGCGGCGGAGGGCGTGACGGAAGTGAAAGCCGTTTCGGAGCTGCGACCGGACGGCACGTTGCAGACGCGATCGGAGTATCTCAAGAACGGGGCGTGGGTCCCGGGGCACGAGGTGAATTATCGCGAGGCGGCGGACGCCAAAGTCGTGTTCAAGTGAGGGCCTAGCGCCTCCGGTGAGGAAGGAAGCGCGACGTGCCGTCGGCGTTTGGATGGCCGGTCAGGGAAGCAAGGTGCGGTAGAAACGAGGGGCTTGGTCGGAGTCGATCGTAAAGGGCGAGACCGCTTGGGGCACGACGACCCACGGCCCTTGCGGCGTGGGCGAACGCACGAGCCGACCGGAGAACCAGACCAGGGTGGGGCGACCGGAGATGAGGCGTGCGGTGATGCCCTCCGGCGCGAGGGCGGCGCCGTAGTGGGCCAGGATGTGCTGCGGGGACAGCGCCCGCGGGTAGTAGGCGGCTTCGTCGAGGGCGCCGGTGTACCGCGGTTCCGTGGGACTCGGACCGAGGCGCAAGTCTCCGGTAAGCGAGGGGGCGAAGGGGGTGGCGCGACCGGCGACCGCCACACCGTTGACGTAGAGCCGCGCGCGCTGGCCGTCGTAGGTGGCGACGAGATGGGTCCATTCGTTTTCCCGCACGGGCGAGCCGATCAGCGTGATCCACCGTGTCCCGGTTCCGAGCAGGAGTTCCCACTCACCGAGGCGCGCGCCGCGCAGGATCCAGCCGCGGGGGGCGTCGGTATCCGCGCAGCTGGCGAGCGTCGCCTGAATGAATTCGGCGGTGGAGGTCGCGTCCAGTCGCGCCCAGAGCTCCAGAGAAAACGGCGAGAGACTAAGGCCGGGATGGCGAGGGATTTCGACCCGAAGCGGCCGGTCCTCGTGAAAGGAGGCGGCCAGATCCGGATGGGGTGAGACCAGAGGATTGAGCCAGGTCCAGGCGGGCTCGCCAGCGTAGGTGCCTGGATGTCGGTTCATCTGGTCCACCGCGGGGACCACCGGCCGCTGGAAGGCATCGCCATTTCCGAGGCGCCAGTAACCGGTGGGGGCGTCAGCGAGGACGAGGAGTTCGTAGGTTGAGACGAGCCCGGCGAGCGGAATGCGACGCACCCGGTGGTTGGCGGTGTCCGCGACATAGACGGTTCCCGCGGAGTCCATGCCGATGCCGGAAGGGATGGAGAACTCCGCGGTAACCACATTGCCCGAGCGGGCGCCGGCCGCACTCGAACCGGCGACGGTTTGCACCAGGCCTTGGGCGGAGAGGCGACGGATCACGTGGTTGCCACGATCCGTGATGAACAGATTGTGGTGGGCATCCACGACGATGCCGTCCGGTTCACGGAAGCGGGCGGTGGCGGCATCGCCATCGCGGTAGCCGGCCTCTCCGGTTCCGGCGAAGGTGCTGACCTGACCATCGGCGGAGAGGCGTCGGATCTGGGGTTGTCCCCACTGCGTGATCCAGAGTGTGCCTTCGGCATCCACCGCGATGCCGGCGGGGCGGTTGAAGCGGGCCTGGGTACGGAAACCGTTGACGGTACCGGGTGACGCGGAGCCCGACCAAGTGACCACCTCGCCCGAGGGTGAGACTCGGCGGATGGCGTGATTGTCGAAATCGGTGACGAAAAGGAAGCCGTCCGGGGCCAGGGCGAGATCACTCGGGTGGTTGAAACTGGCGTTGGCTCCGGTGCCATCCACGAGGCCGGGAGTCCCCGAGCCGGCGAGGGTGGCCACGATCCCCTCTGGCGAGACGGTGCGGATCAGGTGATTCCCGTAGTCGGCCACGTACACCGTGCCGTCGGGACCCACGCAGAGTCCGATGGGATCGCGGAACTCGGCGGTGGCGGCGGGGCCGTCGGCGCGGCCGGGCGTGCCGGAGCCGGCGACGCGCACGACCTGACCATCGGGCGTGAGCTTCTTAACGCGATGATTGCCGGTGTCCGCGACGTAGAGATCGCCATTGGGTGCGACGAAACCGGCGTTAGGGGAGGAGAACCGGGCGAGAGGGGCGGGGCCGGTGACATCGCCGGGCGTGGAATCCGGGCCGGTGGCATCGGAGACCCCCAGCGACGGGTCGAAGTACCAGGTTTCTGCGAGAACGGGTCGGAGCGAAAGAATGGCCGGGTTGGAGCGAACCGTCTCGGTGGCGGAGGAGACAATGGCGACATAGGTGCCCAAGTCGGCGTCGGAGACGTTGGGAATCTCGAGCGCACGGCCGGCGAGGCTGGGGCTGGTGATGGGGACGCCATTGCGTTCCCAGGCGAAGGTGAGCAGAGCGGGGCCGGTGGCCTCGACGCGCAGGAACGCGGTTTCGCCTCGGGCGACCTGGGTGTTTTGGGGTTGGAGCGTGATGCGGATGGGTTCGGACTCCAGCACGGTCAGGGTGGCGGTGCGCGAGACCACGAAGCGTCCCTGCAGGTTGCTGACGACGACGGAGTAGGCGCCCGCGTTGGTGAACGTGACCTGGTTGAGGGTGAGCGTGGGCAGGTTGGGGGCGGGCAGCGTGCGACCGTTCTTGAGCCAGGTGTAGAACAGCGGGGCGGTACCCTCGGCGACCACGCTGAAGGCGGCACTTGTGCCGGCGAGGACGGTGAGGTCCAGGGGGTGCGTGACAATCTGGAGAGGGGCCGAGGTGCTGTTGGTCACCCGTAGTGTGGCGGTGCGCGACACGACGAAACCTCCCAGGAGGTTGCTCACGACCACGAAGTAGGAACCTTCATTGGCGGAGGTGACATTGGTGAGGGTGAGGGTGGGCAGGTTGGGGGCGGGCACGGTGCGGTCATTCCGGAACCACGTGTAGAACAGCGGCGGGACCCCCTGGGCGACCACACGGAACGTGGCGTCGGAGCCGGCGCCGACGGTGAGGTCCTGGGGGTGCGTGTCGAAGGCCAAGGGAGGGATGGGAACTCCGCCTTTGGGATGCCGCGCGGTACCCTGAGCATCGGCGCGGTCCATGGCCCAGACCCCGGGCGCGGGTCGGTTGGTGACCCCGAAGGCGTGCAGCGTGCCGCCCGAGGGTTGACCGGTAGTGCGCACGTAGAGCATTCCGTTGGTGCTGAGAATGGGAGCGTGCGCCTGGGTGCGATCGAGAGCGGCGACCCACTGGGCCTGGCCGGTGGAGGAGGAGAGCGCGTAGAGGACGGGCGTCCCAAGGGAGTTGGTACTGCCGGGCAGGCGCACGAGAGTGTTGCCGACGACATAGACCGTGCCGTTGGCGGCGAGCGCGGCGGTGGTGGGATTGGTGACGCCGGAGCTCCAGCGTTGCGCCCCGGTGGCGGCGTCGTAGGCGCCGAACAAGGCGGTGCTGCGGGGGCCGAAGTAGCGAACGCCGGTGAGCACGAGACCGTTCGTGGTCTCGATGGGCTGAGTGCGGTGGGCCACCGTGCCTGGGATGGAGGGCAGCCGTGACGTGAGGGACGAATCGAGACCAAAATAATTGGATTGGCCCACCATCAGGTTGCCGTTGCGCAGGGGGATCAAGCTGGTGGGACCGAAGCCTTCGCCGGGCACACTATTCAGGTAATGATAGTGCCCGAGTTCCGTGCCGGTGCCGGGATCGAGGGACCACACTCCACTAAGGGGGCGACTGCCGTTGTAGGCGGCGTAGTAGAGGTTTCCATTGGGCGCGATGACGAACGGCGCTTCGAAGACCGCCTCGGATTGGTGCGACCAACGCACGAGGCCCGTCTCGGGGTTGAAGGCGTGGATTCGACTCATCGCCTCCACGTAGAGTGTGCCGTCGGCTCCGATCCCGAACCCGCTGACATCGGATTCCAGGTCGAACTGCCAGCGAATTCGCCCGGTGACACCTTCGAAGGCGAAGATCCGTGAACCGAGATGGGTGAAAAGCGTTCCGTCGGCTGAAACGGCAAGGTGGTTCTGCGAGGTACCAAAGTTGACCGGTGCGGCGGCGACGTATTCCCACAGGAGCTGTCCCGTGGTGGGTTGGAACGTGCGTATCGCGGGGAGGCGTTGGTCGCCGGTCAGATAGCCGCGGAGATGGACGGGTCCGTTTGGGGAGACCACCAGTCCCTGCCTCTCGGAATAGCTGTCGAGCCCCACGTCGACCGACCAATTCGCGGTGCGGGCGGGAATCTGGGCGAAGGTGGGGACGAGGAGTCCGGGGATCACCAGGCACCAGGCGAGGAGGCGAGACAAAGGAATCATGACAGGGAAGGGAATGATAGGGAATGCGATCGTATTCCGAGTCAGTGCTGACCTGGCGAGTCACGTGCCTCCGGAGTGAAAGTGCAAGGAATTCGGGACGTGGTCAGGAGTTATTCAGAACGGGCGCGGAAGAACCGCGGAGTCCCGGAGGGCGACAGGATGTAGGGGGAGGGAACCTCGGGGAGCGAAGTCCACGGGCCCAATGGGGTGGGGGCAGACTGGAGGATGCCGGAGGGCCAGGACAGGGTGAAGGGTTCGGAGGACGTGGCGCGGCCGAAGGTGAGGCGGAGGCCGGAAGGTGGCCCGATGCGGCGGATCATGTGATTGCCGGTGTCGGCGACGTAGACGGCGCCGTCGGGCATGACGACGACATCGGCGGGGCTGCGGAAGGAGGCGGCGACCGCCGGACCGTCGGCGTCGCCTGGGGACCCGGTGCCGGCGAGAGTGGTGACGACGCCGTCGGGGGAGACGAGGCGAAGGGCGTGATTGCCGGAGTCGGCCACGGCCAGGTTGCCCGCGGGATCGAGGGCGATGCCCTGGGGAAAACGAAAGCGCGCGTTGGTGCCGGTGTCGTCAGCGTAGCCTTGGGCACCCTGCGGCGATCCAGCGAGCGTGGTGGCCTGGCCGTCCGGGGAGATGCGTCGGATGCGGTGCCCGTCGGTTTCGGCGATGAGCAGGTTGCCGTTCGGGTCGAAGGCGAGTCCGCCCAGTCCTTGGAAGCGTGCGTCCAGACGCGGTCCGTCGAGATGGCCGGCGGAGGTGCTTCCCGCATAGGTCTCGATCACGCCCGCGATCGTGAGCCGGCGCACTGAGGAACCGCCGTCGGACGTGAAGTAGAGGGCGCCATCTGGCCCGTGAGCCAGGCGCACGGGGCGCGGTATTTGGGCGGTGGCAGCCGGGCCGTCGACGACATTGGTGGGATCGAGTCGGCCGGCGACGGTTTCCACCTGGCCGCTGGCGGAAATGGACCGGAGCAGGTGGTTGGCGGTGTCGGCCACGAGCAGGGCGCCCGAGGTGGGAACGAAGGTGAGGCCATGCGGAGTACGGAACAGGGCGGACGACGCCTGTCCGTCGAGGTTTCCCTGCCCGCCGCGGCCGGCGGTGGCTTGAACCACACCCTCGGGGGTCCGTTGCTTGATGCGGTGGTTGTCGGTGTCCGCGATGAACAGGAGTCCGGACGGTCCGACGGCGAGGCCAGTCGGCGACCGGAAGGCGGCGTTGGTGCCGATCCCGAATCCATCCCCGGGCGAGGGTTGGCCGGCGGCAGTGGAGACGGTGCGCGCAGGGGTCGAAGGGCGAATGACGGGCGGCAGATCCAAGCGTGCCACGAGCGAGGTGGCGTGGAAGGTGGCGACGTTGACCTTTGCCCAGTAGTGGCCAACGTCCGCCGGAGTGACCGGATCAATCACCAGCGAAGGGGAGTTGGCGCCGGGGATTCGGATTCCCTCAAAGAACCATTGGTATCGAAGTGATCGATCGTAGGGAATGGCTTCGGAAACAAACCTGGCGGCCGATCCGGCGTTGGCCACGATATTCGAAGGCGAGAGGACGAAGGTCAGGTAAACTGGAGACGCTATCTGCACATAGCACGGACTAGAGGATGAAGTGTGACCAGACACGTCGGAGACTTTCACGTGGTAGGTGCCGAAGGTCGCCGTGGTCAACTTGGGGATGAGGAGTTCCGGACCGTTGGCGCCGGGGACGGCAGTGGATCCTTGGTACCACTGATAGAGAATCGGGTCGGCTCCCTCAGCCACGACGCGCAGGCGTATCGGTTCTCCCCATTTCTCGGTCAGGCCGTCGGGGGGCTGGACCGTGACGTAGGGGCCCAGGGCGGGAGCGAGGGTGACAGTAAACCAGGGAGTCGCAGCGGTTTGGTCTGCATAATCCTGCACCTCCACCCAGTAGGTGCCCTCCGTGTACGCGCTGCCGTCGAGGTTCAGGACAGGTTCCATGGATTCATGGATAACGAACCACTTCGAGTAGGTGGGAGACCGCCACCACCATCGGCGACGCAGGGGTCCGGTGCCCTGTGCGTCGACGCGCAATGGGGCGGAGGCGCCTTGGCGGAGGAACAGGTTGGTGGGGCTGGAGTCGATGACCGGGGCTGGGCAGGGACGCAAGACCAGTTGGGCCCAGGACGAAGTCACGGATCCGACGGAATCCCGAATCAGAACGGAATACCGGCCCACCATGAGGCGGCGAGCCGGGGTCAGAGTCAGCGTGGGGCCGCGCTCTCCGACGATGTCATTCCCACTTTCGTATCGCCATTGGTATTCGAGGGGACCGGTACCGGTGGCACCCACTGAGAGGACCACGGGGTCTCCGGGCAGGGCGAATACCGTCTGGGGTTGACTGGTAATGACGGGGCCTTCGGACGGCACGACCGTGACGAGCGCCTCACGGGACCGCGTTGTCCCACGCCGATCCTGTACCGCGACGGAGTACTTGCCGCTGTCGCTGAGACGCAGTGGCCCCAGGACGAGCGTGGCGTTGGTCTGATCCTGGAGTGTTTGAGCATCCCTGAACCACTGGTAGCTCAACTGGTCGACGCCGAGAGCTTCCACCTGGAGGGTGAGCTTTTGGCCCTGTGGGACGAAGGTGTCCTGGGGTTGGGTGAGAAGGGCGGGAACCCCAGCTTCCGGAATGAGATGCAGGAGACGGAGATTCTCCGTATCCGCGACATAGAAGGATCCATCCGCGGCGAAACCGAGACCGGACGGGAGATTCATTTGGGCGGTGGCGATGGAGCCAAGACCGGAACCGCTGAAGCCGTTGCCCAACACCGTTTCCACGAGTCCGTGGGGAGATACGCGGCGCACCGCGTGGTTTTCTCGATCGACAAAAACCACCGCGCCGTCCGGGGCCACGACGATGCCATCGGGATTGTGGAGCAAGGCCGAGGTGCCGGGCCCATCGATGTAGCCTGGTTCGCCGGTGCCGGCGAGGGTGGAGACAAGGTCGTTGGTGCCGATCTTGCGCACGCGGTGGGAACCCCACTCGGTGAAGTAAATGTTCCCCGCGGCGTCGAGGGCGATCCCCCCCGGGCGGTCCAGGAGCGCGGTGGATCGTGGGCCGTCGAGCCAGCCGGCGGTGCCCGTGCCCGCGACGGTGGAGACCGTGCCGTCCGGAGCGACGCGGCGGATGCGGTGTCCATGGAACTCCGAGACATAAAGCGTTCCGTCCCGGGCGAGGGCGAGGTCGTTGGGGTAGTTGAATTGGGACGTGGACGCGGGGCCATCGGCACCGCCCGCAGCGCCGGATCCGGCCAGGGTGGAGACCGCGCCGTCGGGAGTGACTTTGCGCAACCGGTGATTGCCGGAATCGGCGACATACACCGTACCGCCGGCGTCGGCGCAGATCCCCAGCGGATCCTGGAAGCGGCTGGTGAGGGCGGGTCCGTCGAGGTAGCCGCTGCGGCCTGACCCGGCGACGAGCACCACCTGCTGCTTCGGAGTGAATTTCTTGAGGCGATGGTTTCCGGTGTCGGCCAGGTAAACATCGCCATTGGGGGCGACGAAACCGCTGTTGGGATAGCGCCAGCGGGAACTGAGCGCGGGGCCGTTCAGGTCGCCATACTCACCGTTTCGGCCGGCGGCGAGAGCCGCCACGTAAGGAGGGGATGCATAGGTGATTTCGGGCAGGATTACGAGTGACGCGCCACCCGAGCGCGTCAATCCGACGGAATCCGACGCCTGAACGTAGTAATATCCCACCTGGGCTTGAGTGACGTGGGATAGAACGAGGGTTGCCTGATTGGTCACGGTCCCGGGGGGGAAGCGGGCGGTGGTGTCCCAGGTGTAGCTGGGGGGGTTGCGTCCGGAAGCGGCGGCGGTGAATGAGACGGTGCTTCCTCGGCGCACGGCGACGTTCTGTGGATGGAGTGTGAATATCGGTCCGGGATGGACCAGGAACCGCGTGAGACGGGACTCGAATTCGTCGATCTCGTCGGAGATGACCACCTTGTAATCGCCGGAGTCGCTCGTGGTCGAGTTGGTGAAGGTCAGGATGGGCTGGCTGGCAAGGGCGACCGGGTAGTCGTTTCGGTACCATCGGTAAGAGAGGGGACGGGACGACGTGGCGGTGACGGACAAGCTGGCCGGGTTGCCGCGTTCGACGATGGTGTCTTGGGGTTGGCTGGTGATGATGATGTCGGAAGCCGTGCGGACAGTGAGGGTGGCGACGCGCGAGGTGGTGGTTAGGCGTGGGAGGACATCGGTAAACGAGATCTCGACCTGGTACTGTCCCGCATGGCGGGAGTAGGCGTTGGTGATGATGAACTCGGGCCTGTTGAGGAATGGATTGAGGGAGACCCCGACTTTGGTCCACTGATAATAGATGCGATTCGCGCTGCTCTGAAGAGTCACCCTCAGAACGGCCCTTTGTCCGGCCTGCACCGTGACATCCTGCAGATCGTTCAGAAGGGTGGGGGACACCTGGCCGTGCCCGGCAAAGGGCAGGCCGCCTACCACCAGGGCGAAAGCCTGGCAGAGCAACTTGAGCAAACGACGGTTCATTCGGTTCGGACTCGGAAGAAGAGTTGCTGGAGAGCGGTTGACGGCGCGTGCGGTGAGGTGGCCGCGGGCAAGTCTTCCCATGCCCCCAAGGGGGTGGGGGCGGACTGGAGGATACCGGAGGGCCAGGACAGGGTCACGGGCCCGGAGGGCGTGGCGCGGCCGAAGCTGAGGCGGAGGCCGGAATGTGGCCCGATGCGGCGGATCATGTGATTGCCCGTGTCGGTGACGTAGACCGAGCCATCGGGCGCAATGGCCACGCCGGACGGTGAGGAAAACGAGGCGGTGGCGACGGGACCGTCGGCGCTGCCGGGTGACCCTGTGCCCGCCAGCGTGGTGACTTGAGTGACTTCTCCGTCGGGCGAGAGACGCCGGATGGCGTGATTGCCGGTGTCGGCCACGAGGAGGCGACCCGAAGCATCCGTGGCGATCGACTCCACGGTCCGGAGTTCGGCCTGGGCCACGGGCCCGTCGACATACCCCCAGCCGTGGAAGCGGAATCGGGTGGAGACGCCGCCTTCGGGATCTATCAGACGAATGCACGGATTCCCCTGCTCGGCCACGTATTGGAATCCATTGCTGTCGAGCGCGATCGCGCTGGGGGTGTGGAGACGGGAGGCGGTGCCCTGACCGTCGAGCCATCCTGCCACCCGTGCTCCGGCCCATCGCGTGACCAGCCCGTCCACGGCCAGTTGTCGGACGGAGTGTCCGACGGGTTCCACCACGAAAAGGGATCCGTCTTTCGCGAAGGCGAGATCTGTTGGGAAGGAGAAGGAGGCGCTTTGTCCCACTCCGCGGGCCCCCCCTGGGGCGCCGGTTCCGGCGACGGTGGACACGACGCCGGCGCGATCGATTCGACGGATGGCATGGTTGCCGGAGTCGGCGACGAAGAGTTCTCCATTGGCGTTGGCGACCACCGCGGTGGGGGATCGGAATCGGCTTCGTTCGGCCGGACCGTCCAGGAGACCGGGTAGCCCTTCGCCCGCCACCGTTTGCAGGTCGCCACTGCGGGTGAGTCGTTTGATGCGGTGATTGCCGGAGTCGGCGAAGACGAAGTCGCCCTGGGCGTCGAAGGATCCACCTCGGGGGGTGTTCAGGTGCGCGGCGAGGGCCGGTCCGGAGCGGTCGCCGGCGACGCCGGGTTGACCCGCGAGACGGCTTACCGTTTGCGTCGTGTCGACGATCAGCCTGGGAAGGGCGAAATCCAGGCGGGCTGCATTGGATTCGGCGGTGAGCATGGAGGTGGGGCCCCAGACACGACCCGAGTACGAGCCCAGATCTGAGGCGGTGACTTGGGTCAGGGTCAGGGACGGCTCCTGGGTGGTCCGGTGGGGCGATCCATTGTGGAGCCATTGGTACTCCACCTTCCCGAGGTCGCTCTTGGGGACCCAGACCTCGGCGGTGAACGTCACGGTGGCTCCGGGCTGGGTGAGTACGGATTCCGGGTCACGAATGATCCGGAGATCCACCGTGTTGTAGCGCCTGGCCTCCGTCTCGGCGGATCGGTTGGTGTGTCCGAAGTCATCGAAGACCTCGACGGCGTACAGCGCCAGGTCCTCGCAGCAGGCAAAGCCGTGGGCACTGAGGGTCAGAGAGGGGAGCGTGGCGCCGGGGATGGGGAGGCCGTTCCGCAGCCATTGCAGGTGGGGCGCTTCGCCTCCCGCCACATCGACGAAGAGGGTGTACAGGCGCAGGAAGTCCCCCTGCTGGGGGGCGGGATCCAAGGTGATGTACGGGCCTGCGGCGGGGCGGACGGTGATGTGCATCGGGGAAGATTCGGCCCCCAGTCCCGATGGGTCCCTGACTTCACACCAGTAGTTGGTGGCTCGCGAATTGCGGACGGCGATGAAGTTCAGGTGCGGCTCGTTGGCGCCCCGGATGGCGTAGTCGGGGATCCCCACGATGTAGGGATCGTTGGAGTACCACTGGTAGGTGAGGGGTGCGGTTCCGGTCGCTTCCACGAACAGAGCGATTGGAGTTCCCTCGCGGACCTCGAAGGAGCCGGACTGGGCGGTGATCGTCGGTGGAGCGGAGGGCAACCCGTGGAGGGTCGCGGCCGGGGTGGAGATCCAGAGCATCGTCAGCACCGCCGCGCGGCCGACGAAGCGAATGCAGGTAGGCCACTGGGGTCGCGCGGCGGGAGTTCGAGCGAGGAGTGCTGGAGGATGAGTCATAGGGCTCTGCGGGGTTGAGCTAGGGTCGGATCTGAAAGTACTGCTGCGTTTCGGAGATTTGGATCGCCTGGGGGGACGATGCGTCGGGGACCTCCGTCCACGGCCCGTGCGCGCTGGGCGCGGACAGGAGACGGCCAGCGGGCCAGGAGAGCGTGAGGGTCAGGCCGTGGCGCTGGACGTCGAGCCGCACCGGGGCGGGACGCGCGATCCGGCGGAGGAGGTGGTTGCCCGTGTCTGCGACGTAGATTGCGCCTTCCGGGGCGACGGCGATCGCCGCGGGAGCGTTGAAGGTGGCGGTGTTCGCGAGGCCGTCGTGGCTCCCGGCGACTCCCGTGCCGGCCAGAGTGGTGACCGTGCCGGCGGGGGTGAGGTGGCGCAGTGCGTGGTTGCCGGTATCGGCGATGATCAGATTCCCCGCGGCGTCGAGGGTGATGGCTTGCGGCGAGTGGAACCAGGCGTTGGTGCCCTGTCCGTCGATGAAGCCGGGGATTCCCTCCGGAGTGCCGGCCATCGTCACGACCTGGCCGCTGGTGGAGATGCGGCGCACGCGATGGCCACGGGATTCGGTGACGTAGACATTGCCTTCCGCGTCGATGGCGATGCCAGAAGGGGCAGAGAACCTTGCCTCCAGGCGGGGTCCATCGGCGTAACCGGGGTTCCACGAACCGGCATAGGTCTCGACGTTGCCCTCCGGGGTGAACCGGCGGATGGCGTGGCTACCGGCCTCCACGAGAAAGACCGAGCCGTCCCCCGCCACGGCGAAGGCGGTCGGCTGATCGAATCGAGCGACGTCGCGAGGCCCATCCACGTGTCCGGGGGTAGGCGCGCCCGCGGCGATGGAGGTGGTGGCTTGAGGTCCCAGTTGGCGAACGAGGTGGTTCTGCTGATCCGCGATCAGGAGCGTGCCGTCGGTGAGCAAGGCGAGTCCGGCAGGGTGCTGGAACTGCGCCTCGGAGGCGGGGCCATCGCGGAAGCCGGGGACGCCCGTGCCGGCGATCGGGAGCACCTGCCCGTCCGGCTTCAGGCACTTGATCCGGTGGTTGTCCGTGTCGGCGAGGTAAACCCTGCCCTGGGAGTCGACGGCGAGTCCGGCAGGAGCGTTGAACCGGGCCTCTGCGGCGGGACCGACCACGTCGCCTGGGGCTGGGTCACCTGATGCGCGGGAGACCTGAAGGAGCGGATCATGGAGATGGATCTGAGTGCCGAAGTCGAGGCGTGCCACTGCGGAGGTCACCGCGATCCAGCCGACATCGGCCTTGAGCGAGTAGTGGCCAAGGTGGGTGGCCGAGATGGCGGGGAGAGTCAGGGTGGGATGAAAAGCAAGGGGGATGGGGACCCCGTCCTTGAGCCATTGCAGGGTCATGGATTGGCTGGAGATCACCTCGGCGGTGAAGGTGGCGGAATCGCCGGGATGGACCACGAGGTTGGAGGGCGAGGTGAGGAATTGGGGAACCTCGGGTAGCAGCACCCGGAGGATCACCTGTTCGGAGGTCACCGAGCGGCCTTCGGAATCGCGGATCTGCACCGTGTACCCGCCGTCGTCGGCGGGCGTGAGGCGGTGGAATGGGAGGGTGGGAAGCGTAGCGCCCTCGATGGGGATGCCGGCGCGGAACCATTGGTAGAAGATGCGGTCGGCACCACCGGCCTCGACCGAGAGGGTGAGGTCGCTCGCGTAGGATGGGAATTGCAGGGCAGGAGGTTGAGTGAGGATGTAGGGCCCCTCGGCCGGCACGAGGACCAGCCGCGCTTCGGTAGCTACGGCGAACTGGCGGGCGAGATCGTACACGGTCACGCCATAGGTCCCGGCGAGTTCGGCGCGGGCGGGGCCCAGATCCAGGTCGGGGACCTCTTGCCGCGGGAAATAGTGGGGCCGGGAGATGGTGGGGATGCGATGGAACCACTCGTAGAGGAGTGGTCCGGTTCCGCGTGCGGAGACTGTGAGCACGACCGGGGTGCCCAGGCGCACAACCTGGTTGGTAGGGGGCACCAGGATGACCGGCGGGTCGACGGGGAGCAGGCGCAGCGTGACCGTCTGAGAAGTGACGCTTCCGACGGCATCCCGAATTCGGACGGCATAGGTGCCGACGTAGTCTTGGTTGGCGCGGGGAATGACCAACGACGGACGGACCTCGCCG
This sequence comes from Verrucomicrobiales bacterium, assembly GCA_020845805.1. Lineage (GTDB taxonomy): Bacteria > Verrucomicrobiota > Verrucomicrobiia > Limisphaerales > CAIMTB01 > CAIMTB01. The sequence goes on from JADLFD010000001.1 coordinate 20,164, forward strand.
GTTTGCTCGAACCCGTTGATCAGCCATTGGTACTCGAGCGTGCCGTGGCCTTCCGCTTCGACGGCGAAGGTGACGGGGTCACCGGGCAGGACGGCGACGCCCTCGGGTTGGCGCAGGATGGTGGGTCCGGTGGTGGTGACCACGGTGAGCACCGCGGTGCGCGACCGGGTTTCACCGCGCGCGTCGCGAACGAGCACCGAGTAGGACCCTTCGTGATCCGGAGTCAGCGGGCCCAGGATCAGGTTGGCTGAGGTGCGACCTGGGATGGGCGCGTCGGCCTGGTACCACTGGTATTGGAGTTCCCCGGAGCCCTCGGCCTGAACTGAGAGCTTCGTGAGAGTCCCGAGGGTGGCGAAGGTGTCCTGAGGTTGGGCGACGATGGTGGGAGCGCCCGCGCTGGGAGTCAGGCGCAGGACGCGCAGGTTGCCGGTGTCGGTGACGAAGAGGACGCCTTCGGCGGTTACTCCGAGACCCGAAGGAAACGAGAGTTGGGCGGTGCCCAGGGAGCCCAGGCCCGGGCCGAGCCTGCCAGTACCGAGGACTGTCTCGACCATCCCCGAAGGTGAGAGTCGCCGGACGGCGTGGTTTTCTCGGTCGGTGAGGTACACGAACCCAGCCGCATCCACGGCGATGCCATCGGGGTTGTGAAAGCGCGCCGCTGTGCCAGGGCCGTCGACGTAACCCGGTTCGCCGCCAC
>JADLFD010000002.1 GCA_020845805.1 Verrucomicrobiales bacterium
AAACCACCAAGAAAAACGGCCTCGGCATCGGCATGTTCCACAGCAAAATGATCGTCGAAGCCCACCACGGCCGCATGGACGTCGAAAGTGCGCCCGGCCAGGGCACCACCGTCCGCGTCCGACTCCCTCTCGCGACTCCTGCCACTCCTGCATGAAACCCACCCTGCTGATCGTCGATGATGACGAGGAAATCCGTTCCCAGCTCCGCTGGGCCCTGACCTCGGAGTACGAAGTGGTCCAAGCCGGCGACCGCGCCGAAGCCCTCGCCGTCTTCCGCGAGAAACGGCCCTCCGCCGTGCTCCTCGACCTCGGCCTCCCCCCCTCGCCGGCCGCGCCCACGGAAGGCCTCGCCACACTGCGCGAGATCATCGCCGAGGAGCGCCTCGCCAAGGTGATCATCGTGAGCGGCCAGGGCGAACGCGCCAACGCCATGCAGGCCATCGGCGTCGGCGCCTGGGATTTCATCGGCAAACCCGTCGAGATGGTGGAACTCAAGACCATCCTCCGCCGGGCGGTCAGCGTGGTCACCCTCGAACGCGACTATCACGCCATGCAGTCGCAGTTCCAGGAGGAGTCCTTTGAGGGCATCCTCGGCGGCAGCCCCGGGATGCAGGAGGTCTTCCGCCTCATCCAACGCGTCGCCACCACCGACGCGTCCGTCCTCATCCTCGGTGAGAGCGGTACCGGCAAGGAGATGGCCGCCCAGGCCGTCCACCGGCGCAGCCGCCGCAAGGACGGCCCTTTCATCGCCATCAACTGCGGCGCCATCCCCGAGAACCTCATCGAGAGCGAACTCTTCGGTCATGAAAAAGGCGCCTTCACCGGCGCCGTCGCCCAGAAACCGGGCCGTATCGAGTCCGCCCAGGGCGGCACACTCTTCCTCGACGAGATCGGCGAACTCCCCGCCCCGCTGCAGGTCAAGCTCCTGCGCTTCCTCCAGGAACAGAAGATCGAACGCGTGGGCGGCCGCGAGACCATCCAGGTGGATGTTCGCGTCCTCGCCGCCACGCACGTCGACCTCAAAGCCGCCATGGCCACGGGCCGCTTCCGCGAGGATCTCTACTACCGCCTCGCCGTGGTCTCGCTCCGCCTCCCGGCACTGCGCGAACGCGGCACCGACCTCGCCCAACTCGCGCACGCCTTTCTCAAACGCTTCTGCGCCCACTTCGAACGTCCGAACCTGGCCTACGAACCTTCGGCGCTGAAAGCGATCGAACGCCACACCTGGCCCGGCAATGTGCGCGAACTCGAGAACCGCGTGAAACGGGCGGTGATCATGGCCGACGGCCGCACCGTCGCCCCGGCGGACCTCGAACTCGGCGGCGCCGAATCCGGGTCCAGCCCCACGCTCAAGGAGGCGCGCGAACAACTCGAACGCGAACTCATCGTCACCGCCCTGCGCCGCAATAGCGGCAAGATCACCGGGGCCGCCAACGACCTCGGAATCTCCCGCCCCACCCTCTATGAACTGATGGAGAAGCTCGGCATTCAGCGCGAGTAACCCCTCCATCCCAACGCCGGCCGGATCCACAGATCACGCAGCGCGACACAGATCCAAGCACCCTCCCCCCCGGTGCCAGTCCCCGCATCGTCGGTGCGTGTCTGTGACCTCGGTAGAGGTTTTTCCCCCCTTCGATTCGGAGGCATCCCTCGGCCCTCAGGTCGTGAAAGGAGCCACCGCAGCTCGACGCCCATCAACGGCTCCGCCACGAGGACGACCTAACCAAGCGTCGCGATCCTGAACCAATCCCGAGTCGCAAAGTGGGAGGAAAGCTCACCCTCGATCTCTCCGAGTAGAAAAGGAGGCGGCGCGGGATCGCTCCCGCGCCGTTCCAAAACCCGTGAATCCGCCCACCGGGTGACTCAATAAAACGCAAACCGCTCCGGCACGTACACCACGTCCGAGGGCCGCAGGAAAAACGGCTCCGCCGCCTCGCCGCGCAGCGACTTCTGCAGATTCAAAATGAACGTGCGCGTGGTCTTGTCCGGCTGCTGGCGCACCACCTTGACGTTCTTCAGGTCGGCCCGCCCTTCGGCGAAGCCACCCGCCTCGACCACCGCCTCCAGCACGGTCATCGACTGGCGGCATTGCACCTTCCCGGGACGCAGGACTGCGCCCGAGACGTACACCGCGAACCCCCCCGACTCGACGCTTACGGACACTTCCTTCACCACCAACTGCGCGTCATAGGCCTTCAACACTTCCTTTTCGATCTCCGCCGGGGATTTGCCCTTGACCGTGATCGTGCCGCCCAGCGGCAACGCGATGGTGCCGTCGGATTGCACCTGCTGCACCGAGTTCATCGTCGGCGCAGCCGGGAAATTGATGCGTACCATGTCTCCGGGCTGCACTCCCACCGACATGTACGGCTGCGTTTCGTCCGCCGTCAGGGGGGTGACGTCCCCAGTCTTGCATCCGGTGCCGCCGAGCATCAGCCCCAGCAGGGCCACCACCACCCATCCCAGCAGCGAATGGGCTAGGCCCCCCCTGTCTCGTCCGGCCAGAACGGCGTCACGGTCGGTGGGCGATTGATGGTTCCGGCCCGAAAACAACCCCGTCCGGGCCCCCGTCAAGCAGGAGATCGTGTTCATCGAGTGCCTCATTCCATCCATTGGCGGTACGAAACGTATCGGGCTTTAGCTCAACCGGTAAGCGGAAAATCAGGCTCCCGCGCCACGCCCGCAAGAAAGCGCACCCCCTGGATCAACGTCCCAGCTCGGCCAGCAG
>JADLFD010000003.1 GCA_020845805.1 Verrucomicrobiales bacterium
GACTCGGCGAGCTTGCGATCCAGGACGCGATCCACGCCGGCCACAAGGTTTGACGCCAGATCACCCGGGGTCCGAAGCTCCGCCGTCCCCGCCAAAGGAGGAACCGGGGGGACCAGGAAGGAAGGTTCGGCCAGAGCCAGCACTGGCCCAAGGAAGGCCAGACTCAGGCCTCGGATCGCGGATCGTACGCTCATGAATGATCGTGGGCTTCCTCGCCGTTCCCCACCCCGCGAATGCCACGACGAGCACCCCGTCGACCGTGAAAGACGGGGGCGATAGCCACCGCTGCGCACGGGCTGGGACGGAGAGTCGGAGCGGACGGGGGAACGCGCGTTCAGTTCAGGACCGTCGTGCGATCCGAGAGCCAGATCACGTCGCGGTTGTTGGGGGACGCCACGTTGAGCGGGAGGGCGGTATTGCTGAAGCGCACCGGGGGTTTGGTGCGTTGGTCCAGCCACTTCTTAATCTCCGCGTGGCCGTCGGCAAAGGTAATGCCCGCGGCGCCGTTGTGGTAGCTGGCCGGATAGTCGATCATGCGCGCGGCGGAAGGGTTCTCGACCATCTGATTCGCGTAACCACCGGCGTTGATGCTGTCCGGATGCTCGTCCAGGAGCACGTAGAGGCGGGACGGCCCCGCAGCGCCGAAGTCGGTGGATTTCAGGTAGATCTTGTAACGCTTCTGGGCGTTATCCATGCCGGCACCCGGCACCAGCCAACCCCCCGGACCGCCCATGGCCTGGCTCATGCCCATGCTGCGCACCCGGGATACTTTGCGTCCCCCGACCGTCACCGTGCTGAAATCGGCAGGACACTTGTAGACCTCCGCCGAGGGAATATAGGGCGCGAACATGGCCCGCTTCGGATCCAGGAGGTCCTGAGTGTTGGTGTTGTCGCGATTGGACCCGGCGTAATCCAGCCAGCCCGCCACCCAGGCGTGCGGCTCGTCGCGGGCATTGCCCGGCTTGGTCAGCCAATCGCTGTTGTCATCCGGGTAAAGCAGGTGCGCCAACTGAAGCTGCTTGAGATTGCCCATGCACTTGATGCCTTGCGCCTTCGACTTGGCCTTGCTCAGTGCGGGAAGAAGCATGCTCGCCAGAATGGCGATGATCGCGATCACCACCAGCAACTCGATCAGGGTGAAGCCGCGGGCGCGGACGGAGCGCGCAGAAGATCCCGGGCCGCGGCACAGTGCGGTGGAGGCTTTCATCATGGATGCGCTCGTGTAGACGAATTCCAGGCGGGGCGCAATCGCGGATGCGGGACATGTGCAACCCGCGGGGCGGCGAGGACGACTGGGGAAGCCCACGATCCCGGGAAGTGCTTCCCGCCTTGCCCCGGGGCCCGTGCAACGTACCCTCCGCCGCCGATGGTCCTTGAGTTCACCAAGATGTCGGGCGCCGGCAACGACTTCATCCTCGCCGACAACCGGCGCGGCGACCTGCACCTGACTCCGGCCCAGGTTGAACGTCTGTGCCATCGCCAGTTCGGCATCGGCGCCGACGGCCTCATGCTGCTGGTTCCGGCGCGGGGGACTGAAGCCGATTGGGCCTGGCAATTCTGGAACTCGGACGGTTCGGACGCCGCCATGTGCGGCAACGGGGCGCGGTGCTTCGCGCGCTACGTCCAGCGCGTCACCGGATGGTCGAAACCGACCGTCGCCTTTGAAACCGGCGCCGGCGTCATCCGGGCCGGGTTCGAAGGCGAGCGCGTGACCGTCAACCTCACCGCCCCCGGCGGACTGCGCTTGGGCGATCGCGTGCGCGTGGCCGACGAGGAAATCGAGGTCCACTCGGTGAACACCGGCGTGCCCCACGCCGTGGTGTTCGTCCCGGACGCCGATCGCGCCCTGGTCCAGGAGCGCGGCCGCGCCCTGCGATTCCACCCGCACTTCGGCCCGCGCGGCACCAACGTCAATTTCGTGCAGATCCTGGGTCCCCAGCACATCCGGGTGCGGACCTACGAGCGCGGGGTGGAAGGCGAGACGCTGGCCTGCGGAACCGGGGTGAGCGCCAGTGCCCTGATCAGTGCGCGAGTCCACCACTTCCCATCCCCGGTCCGCGTCCAGGTTCAGGGTGGGGATGAACTGCGCGTGGCGTTCGAGGAAAACGCCGGCGATTTCCGCGATGTCCGCCTGAATGGTCCGGCGACCTTCGTCTTCGAGGGACGGCTCCCACTCCCCCTTGCCTAGGGCCTGTGGAAGGCCCGAGAAGGCCGCCGTTCACCCGAGATTTCGCGTTGACAGAAATCACGGGTCATGACCTTAACCGGAATTGCTGCTTGCGAAAGCGGTTCGTCTTCTGATACTTCAGCCGGCGCATGGCAGCCATTGGACGGTTCCAGCGGGGGGAAGAAATTTTCTACGCCAAAATGGTGGATGGGGAGCTGTTCAAGCTGAAGGGCGACGTCTTCGGTTCGCCCTCCTTTGAAAAGAAAGCCACGCCCGCCAAGGGGCTCAAGCTCCTCACGCCAGTCGCCCCCTCCAAGGTGATCGCGGTCGGGCTCAACTACTCCGACCACGCCCGCGAGTCCGGTCTGGACCTGCCCAAGGAGCCCCTCTTCTGGTTCAAGGCCCCCACGTCGCTCATTCCCGACGGCGCCAAGATCGAGATTCCGTTCGCCAACCACCGCGTCGACTTCGAGGCGGAGCTGGCCGTGGTCATCGGTCGCCGCGTCCGCAACGTGACGCCCGCCGCCGCCGCGCGCTACATCTTCGGCTACACCGCCGCTCAGGACATCAGCGATCGCACGATCCAACACTCGGAAAGCCAGTGGGCGCGGGCCAAGTCCTTCGACACCTTCACGCCGCTCGGGCCCTACATCGAAACCAAGATCGACCCGCACGATCTCTCGATCCAACTCTTCCAGAACGGTCAACTCCGTCAGAACTCCAACACCAGCCAGTTGATTTTCAACTGCTTCCACCTGGTCAGCTTCATCTCGACCAACATGACGCTGCTGCCCGGGGACATCATCCTCACCGGCACGCCCAGCGGCGTCGGGCCCATCCAGAGCGGTGATCGCCTGGAGGTCCGCATCCAGGGCCTCGCGCCCCTGGTGAACATGGTCAAGTAAGCCACCCCCGCCTCGCACGGCGGCGGGTCCGCGCCCAACCCCATCCCGGCCTCCCACCCAGGCGGCCCCAGGCGAAATCGTCGCGGCTGACAACCGGCCGCCCCCCGGTCTATCGTTCGGCCGCTCGTACCCGACCCAGGGAACCCGTCCCCGGACCCGGTGTCGCGCGCTGACGCATCCGCCCATTTCCAAACGCCCGCCCCCTTTCCGCCATGCTCTGGTCCAAATCCTTCATTCCCACCCTCAAGGAAGCCCCCTCCGACGCGGAGATCATCTCCCACCAACTGCTCCTGCGCGCCGGGCTCTGCCGGAAGCTCACCGGCGGCCTCTACACCTTCTGCCCGCTCGGCCTGCGGGTCCTGCGCAAGGTGGAACGGATCATCCGCGAGGAAATGGATCGCGCCGGCGCGCTCGAGGTCCAGATGCCCGCCCTCCAACCGCCCGAGATCTGGCAGAAATCCGGCCGTTACGAAACCGCGCGCGACGTGCTCTACAAGGCCAAGGACCGGTCCAACAAGGAATGGGTGCTCAGCCCGACCGCGGAGGAAGTCATCACCACCCTGGCCGCTTCCGAGATCAACTCCTACCGCCAGCTTCCGCTCAACTTCTACCAGGTCAGCGTCAAGTTCCGGGATGAGATCCGCCCCCGCTTCGGCCTCATGCGCGCCAAGGAGTTCATCATGAAGGATGCCTATTCCTTCGACGCCAGCGACGAAGGCGCCATGGCCAGCTACCGCCGCATGTACGATGCCTACACGCGCATCTTCGCGCGCTGCGGACTCCAAGCCTTCCCCGTCGAAGCCGACACGGGCGTCATCGGCGGCAACTACTCCCACGAGTTCATGGTCCCCGCCGAAACCGGGGAAAACGAGGTGGTCTACTGCGAATCCGGACAATACGCCGCCAACATCGAGAAGGCTGCCAGCCAGGGCGCCGCCCTGCCCACGCCCACGGCATCCACCGGCGCCGCGCCTGAGCGCTTCGCCACCCCCGGCGTGGTCACCATCGAGGCGCTCGCCTCCGCCCCGTTCAGTGTGCCCGCCCACGCCCAGATCAAGACGCTGGTCTATACCGTCGACAGCCAGCCTGTGCTCGTTCTGCTCCGGGGTGACGACACCCTGAACGAAGCGAAACTCGGAGGTCGGCTCGGCACCCCGCTCTTCCGCGCCGCCACCCCTGAAGAAATCGTGCAGGCCATGGGCGCGCGCCCCGGCAGCCTCGGCGCGGTCACCAACACCCGCCGCAACGCCCAGTACCGCGTCCTCGCCGATCTGCAACTGCGCGGCGCCCGCGGCATGACCACCGGCGCCAACGAAGACGGCTTCCACCTGCGCCACGTCGACCTCGAGCGCGACATCCGCGTGGACGAATGGACCGACCTCCGCACGGTGCGCGAAGGGGAAGCCTGCGTGACCACCGGCAAGCCGCTGAAGATCCGGCGCGCCATCGAGGTCGGGCACGTTTTCAAGCTGGGCACCAAGTACAGCGAGAAACTGGATTCCACCTTCCTCGACACCGACGGCCAGCGCAAACCCACGGTCATGGGCTGCTACGGCATCGGGGTGACCCGCACGCTGCAGGCGGTGATCGAACAGTGCCACGACAAGGATGGCATCGTCTGGCCCATGAGCGTGGCCCCCTACCAGGTGCTGCTCACCCCGCTCGGCGCTCCCGGCACTCCCACGGCAGTGCTGGCGGACCAGTACTATCGCGAACTCACCGCCGCCGGCGTGGAGGTGCTCCTCGACGACCGTGATGAACGCCCCGGGTTCAAGTTCAAGGACGCCGACCTGATCGGCATCCCGCTCCGCGTGAGCATCGGCGAGAAATCCCTCGCCAAGGGCGAGGTCGAACTCAAGCCGCGCGGCGGCGCGCTCGAACCCGTCCGCAAGGAGGACGCCGTCCAGCGCATCCTCAGCCACGTGCAGCAAGCCCTCGCCAAGCTCGACCCGGCCTCGGCCCAGAGACCGTCTTGAAGGCCTGACACGCCGAGCTGTCGGCCGTCCCTCGCCCTGCCTCGGGCGCCGATTTGGAGCCCGGGGCAACCTCTCGCCTGGCGTGCGAATCCCCGCGGCCGCGCAGCCGCGCACGCCCGGGTTTACTCTTTCGCATCAAGGATTCTCATGCTGAATTGCCGGCGATTCCCGTCCCCCGGCTTCCATGAGTACCGCTGCGCTGCCCCTGCTCCCTGTCTGTCGGAAAGCGTCCTTCCACCACGGAGCCACGACGCGTTGGCTCTCCGCGGTCCGCATCGTCTATCTCCTCGGCGCGGCGTGTCCCCTGCTCGCTGACGCCGCGGAACTGCCGGCGACGGTCTGGGTCGCTGAACCGGTGGCCGCGCCCAGCAATCCCGCCTGCGGACCCACGCTCCAGGAACCTGTCCGACTCCTGGTCGATCCAGCGGGACGCCTCCTGATCGCCTGGACTGAAAGCAGCGGTTGCGGAGGTAGCGGGATGGGCTATTGGGCCCGCCGCGAACCAGGGGGGTGGCAGGTCCATCCACTCTCCGGCGTGGGCGCCAACGGGTTCTTCAATGTGTATTCGCCCAGCGCCGGGCTGGCCCTCTCCCTCTCCAGCAACGGGCTGCCCTTCCTTCACTACGTCGCCGCGAACTTCAATTCCGACGATCCCTACTATCTCATGCGCGCCTCTCTCGAGAGCGCGCCCAACGGTCCCGGCACCTTCGTGACGCTCTTCGGCGGCGGCCGCGGCCCTGACCTCGCCTTCGACGCCGACGGGACGGCTTCCCATCCGCCCGCCGTGGTGACCCACACTCCCGGTCGCCCCCTCCTCCTCCATGGCTCCCTCCCCTTGCTCGACGATCCGATCCGCCTCCCGCTCGGGGGGTCCCTCGTCTTTCGCCAGGGCCCTCTCGGCGAATCCCACACCCTCTACGAATCCGACACCACGCTCCGTTACAATGGCGGGTCCAGCTCGCGGGATGTCCCGATTCTCCGTGTGAACCAAGGTGCGGTCCGCACGCACGACCTCGCCGTGGGAACGGACAACCACCTTCACGTTTCCACGGCCGAAGGCACCGGCCGGTTCTTCTTCGGCGCGGTCGGCCAACTCGCCTACCTCCACTCCCCCGACGGCAGCACCTGGTCCACCAACATCCTGGATGCCTCCGCCGACATCGGCGCGACAGCGATCGCTCTGGATCGCCAGGGGCGCCCCGCCATCGCGTATACACGTGGCTTCCAATCCCTCCTCTTCACCCGGCAAACGGACACGGGCTGGAGCACTCCTCAACTCCTTCGCACGCGTCTTGGCGGCTGGGACCGATCCCGCGTCGTGCGCCTCGCCTTCGACCACCAGGATCGACCGCACGTGACCGTGCCCGATGCGGTTTCTGATCAACTCCTCATCCTGTCGCCCGCTCCCGCAGAGACACCCACGGATCTCAGCGTGGCCATCGCGGCCAGCACCCATCGCGCCGCTGTCGCTACCGGCATCCAAGTCACCGTCACCGTGGTCAATCGCTCCGGACGCGACGCCGTGAACGCACGGCTGCGCCTCGAGCTACCCGCCGAGGTGATCCTCCGCAGCGCTTTGCCGGCCCTCACCTCGATCTCCGGTTCCACCTACGAACTCTCCCTGGGCACCTTCCAATCCTTCGAACAAAGAACCAACACGCTGTCGCTCGATGCCCTCGATCCGTTGCGGGTTTGCCTGACCGCCACCCTCGTCAGCGACACCCCGGAGGCCACGCCGGACGACAATCAACTGACCTCCTGCCCCGTTGAATTCCTGCGCCCCGAGTGTCTCCTCGCCAGCTCCCCCGATCCCTGCCCGGATCCCGCGCTGCTGCCCCTGGCATTTCCCCCGGCCTTCACGCACGCGCCGTGGGCCGTTCGTCTCTCCCAACCCTCCGCGCCGACGGGTACCGAACTGAGACTCGTCGGCCCTCTGCCAGACGGGTTCTGCCTCACGGCCGAAGGGGAGCTGCGCGGCATCCCCGGGACCGACGGAGAAATCCCCTGGCTCTTTGACTCCCTCGCTCCCGATGGTCGGCACACCCGTCTGGAACGCCGCTTGACCGTCGCCTCAGGCCGATACCCGGAGGATCTGATCGCGTTCTGGCCGCTCGACGGACACCGCGTGGACGTGATCTCCGGTGCGCCGGCCACCCAGGGCACGCGCACGGTCTTTGTGCCCGGCCCGGCCGGCCTCGCCGCGCAAACCGCGCATGACACCTCCCGCAATCTGGCCGGCGAATGGGCGGATCCGCGGCCCGTGCTTGAATCGCCCGGGCTGGTCGGTGGCGCCGAATTCGGCACCCACGCCGTGACCCTGGCCACCTGGTACCGGCGCGACGCCAACGCGCGACGAGGGGACGACGCCAGTCCACGCGGCACGATTCTCGCCCTCACCGGAGGCAGCAATGCCGCCCAAGAGCGTTACCTCCTCCTCCATCCCACTACCGGCCGCATCCACATCACCGACGGCCCACCCGACTTCCGCGCCAACCAAGTGCCGGGTCCCCTCCTCACCGGCAACACCTGGCACCACCTTGCGCTGATCTGCGAAGGCCGGCGGGTCCGACTTTACACCAACGGGACCTTGGCCGCCGACGGCCTCCTTCCGCAACCCCTCCTCCCCCAACCACGCCTCCTCGCTGGAGCCCGCGGCTACGATGGATACTTCTCCGGATCCCTCGACGAGATCGCGGTGTTTTCGAGCGCACTCACCCCGGCACGACTGGCGGCACTCGCCGCACAACCCCTCCCGCGATCCGCACCGTTGCCCCACGGCTCCCACTTCCCTCTCGCCGCAACCCTGAAGGATCTCGCCCTGCCTCCGGCCCCGGAAGGCCTGCCGTACCTCGCCCACCTCGCCCCCGCGTTCTGCGGTGCCCCCACCCACTTCACCGTCATCCGCGGCGCACTGCCCCCTGGACTCCTGCTCCGCGCGGACGGCCAGATCTCCGGCTCGCCAAGTCTGCCGGGCGCCTCGGCGTTCACGGTGCGCGCCACAGACGCCGAGGGAACCGCCGCCGAGTTGCGGGTGACGCTCGAAGTCCCTCCCTCGCCCCCGGCCTTCACCCTCGAGCCCGCGGAACAATCCGTCCCCACCGGCGGATCCGTCGTCCTCAGTGCGGCCACCACACGCCCGGCCTCCTTGCAGTGGTATTTCGAGGGCCGACCCTTGGCTGGCCAGACTGCCCCGCTCCTTGTGCTCGAGGCGTTCTCGGCCGCGCAAGCCGGGCGGTACCACGTCACCGCAGAAAATGCCGCGGGCACCGCGCAGAGCCAGTCTGCCCTGCTCACCTTGCGCACCCGCGAGGACATCGCCGCCCATCTGAACGTCAGGGCCGTCGAACTGCGTGCCGATGGCGTGATTCGACTCCAACTGGCCACTGCTCCGGGTCGTGTCTACCAACTCGAACGCGCCCTGGACCTCGCCAGTGCCCTGCGGGGGGGGTGGCAGAGACTCCGAAGCTTCACCGCCGAGCGCGAGGTCACCGAACTGCTCGACCTCCTCGCCAGCCAGCCCGACGCCGCCTTCTACCGCATCACCGAATCTCCCGCCCCGCGCGCCGCGGCTTACTCCCTGGAGGACACCACCCGCTATCTCGGGATCGCTCCCGATGGAGCCTCACGCCCCGGCCTGTTGCCCGAGTACAACCCGGCCACAGGACGTCTCGGACCTTTTGAATTTCACCCCGCGGGTGCCTCTGCCCCCGCCGGCCAAGGCATGATCCTCCGGTTCCCCGAGGGTGCCGTCGCCGCCTCCCCGAACGGTCGGCCCATCCTGCGGGCAACCAAAGTCGAACTCTCCTTCCCGTCCCGTTCTCCAATCCAATTTGACGAGGGCGGCACCAACCGGCTGGTACTCAGTTTCAATCCCCCTGCCGAACTCCCGTCCGCACCCCTTTCCGTGGCCGCCCTGGAACAGCTCCTGTCCAAACCCGCCGGCGCCGGCGTGCGGGTACGCCTCTTCCGCGAGCTGCGCTTCGTTTTGCGTCAGGGAACCTTCGAGGGCGCCCTCCTGCGTGGCGCCCAACTCGCCTGGGTGGATGCCGACGCCGCTCCTTTCCCGATGCCCGTCACTTCGGCGGAACTCCCCGCCTTCGATCTCGATCTGACCGGGCAATCGTTCCGACTGCCGTGGCACGGCGAGTTCACCCTCACGGACGGCACCTCCAGCCCCGCCGTCCTGCGCATTGACCCCGCCCGCCCCGCCTGGCTGGAGCTGCGTCCCGGACCGGCCGTCGCTTTCGACGGCGTGGCCGAACTCAAGTTCCGCAATGGGCCCTCCTTCACCGTCGACCTGCACGCCGATCAGACCGAGTTCCGCCTAGCCCTCCGCGCCCGGGCGCTGCGCCTGCCCGGCAATTTGTCGCTCACCCGGTTCCTGCCTCCTCTCCAACTCCAACCCGCGACCTCCTCCCCCGGAAAACACAGCCTGATCGGTGGTGATTTTTCCTCCTCTTCCGCCTACTACGAAAGGCTGGAAGAGGTGATGGCTCAGATGACCACCGCCTCCGAGGTGGCCGGCTATGGCTCCGACGGTGGATACTCGCCTCCCGACCCGAACGGCGCCGATCCCACCCTCCTCGCCCCACCCAGTCCCACCGAACCCGCCCCGATCGCCACGCCGCCCCTCACGCGCCGATTCCGCTCCCGCGATTATCGCGAGAACGATCCCGTGGGCCGCTTGCTCGGAAACCTTCCGCTCTGGCGCGGCCTCGTCGACCACCGCGGCTCCTGGGAGGAACTCACCGAACCCGAGCGAAAATCGGTGCTCCGCGCGGTCCGCTTCGCCCTCCAACGCGAGTTTGATGCGCCGGGAAATGCGGGCCCGCCCAGCCCCACCCATGCGTTCGAACTCCGCCTCCGCCTCCTCGAACACATTCTCGGCATCTTCGCCAAAGCCCCGGCTGATCACCCCGCACTCACCGAGGCCACGCGCCAGGCCTACACCTCCCTGCGCCAACTCGGCGATCATGCCCCTTGCACCCAGTGGGACCCCCAATCGCTGGATCGCGCCCTCGGCCGACTCGCGCGCGTGAATCGCGAACTCGCGGAGCGGCCCGTCCTCCCCGAACACGCCGCACGCGATCTCGCCGACTGGGTCCGGGAACTGTTGACGTGCCGCGGACGACAACTTACCCAGCAGCTCGGCGTTCAGCCCGGCGTGCTTCGCCCCGAGGGCAACACCAACCTCACTCAGCTCCACCGCTATGAAGCCGCCGCGTCCCTGCAGCAGGCCCTGCTCCTCGCGCACGCCGCCCAGGCCGCAGGCCTCGACGTACCCGTGGTCCCCGCCGAGGTGTACTCCCAGCTGATCCTTCATCTATGGACCGAACTCCGCGGCGACGTGAACCGTGCGATCCAGGACTGCGACCTGGGCCTCTGGCACTTCCTCCTGCCCGAACTCGCGGATCTGCTCGCCGGTCAGGGTGAACTCCTGCGCTTCGCCACCGGTGACCACCAAATCATCGACCCCCTCATCGCAGAGGTACGTCGGCTGCTCGAATTTCGCTCCCAGTTCCGCGACTGCCTCGCCGTGCCCGACGACGCCGGCAACGCGGTGGTCAACTCCGTCCAAACCACCATCAGCGAAGCGCTGGACGAGACACTGCAACCGCGTTTCCTCCTCCCCACCCTGCGGTCGCTGCGGCGGATGCTCCTCGACGTCCCCGCCTCGGTTCAGGTCCCGATCCCCGCCATCCAACGCAACCTCCAGGCGGTGCGCGCACGCATTGACCGCGTCTTCGGACAGAGCCTCGCTGTCTGGGTGGCAGGCCAACACGCTTCCGTGGAGGACATCGGGGACTTGCTCGAGTCCGCCCTGCTCCACGACCAACTCGTCGTGCGCCTCGATCCCCAGGCCACCGGAATCGTCCTCACCCCCGAGCGCATGACCAATGCCTGCAACCTGGTGCGATGGGCCGCACAACAGGACAGCAGTCCTGCCGATCTCGACCGCGCCGCCCACCTCCTCCTGGACGCCATCCGCATCCAGGAACTCGTGCAGGATCGCCTTCCGCAGCGGCATTTCGCCGGCTCCCCGTCACCCTCACCCTCACCCGAGGTCGCGGCCTGGCGCCGCACGCTGCTCCATGAACTCGAGGAAACCACCCGTGCCTGGCACACCCAGGTCACCGGACTGCTCGAAGCGCACCAGGCGCGCACGCTCGCCGATCTGCTGGCCGCGGCGGACGTCAGGCTCCCGGGCGATCTGGTCATTGAGGAGGCCTGGGGCCAGTTCACCTTCGACCTCGCGCGCCGACAATTCGGAGGCCGCCTCGGGGGAACCCTGAAAATCCCCGGTGCCGGTCTGGCCCTGACCCTGCGCCAGGCGCAGGTGTCCTCGGGCGGCACCCTGGAAGCGGAAGCGTTCGGTTCGCTGCAATTGCCCTCCGTCAATCCGGTCGCCACCCTCCTCGTGCCCGCCTCGGATCCGGCTCACTTCAGCCTGCGCGACGGCCGCTTCGCTCTCCTCGGTGCCGGCCGCCTGCGGCTGCCTCAGGGCGGCGAATTCGGGGTCGCGCTCGCCCTGCATGACCCCGTCTACCAGTTCAGCGCGTTCGCCAGCGGACTCCGACTGCGCGTCGCCTCCCTGGTCTCGCAGGATGCCGGACTCCCCGTTTGGGAACGTATCCCCGCGGGCGCCGAGTCCGCCGTCCTGGATCTCTTTCAACGCTGCGGCCTGCTCCTCGAAGGGGGCGTGCCCACCCTCGAACCCGATCCCGATTCCGAGGAAGACCCCACCCCCGCCTCCCGCATTGAGCGTCCGGTGTCCACCGATTCCGACGACCTGGCGCTGGCCACGCGCACGCTGGATCTCCTCCTCCGCCAGCCCAGCGCCTTCGAACCTCCCTCCACCCCCAGGACGGCGCAGCCCCTCGCGCCCTCCCGCACCGCGACGGCCACCGCCCTGTTGCAGGAGATCGCGACGCTCCTCGATCGCGCCACCCAGCGCGTCGACCGCGACACGGCGGAACTCTCCCAGCTCGATCTCGCGCAACTGGGCGATTCGGTGGGCGTGCCCCCAGCCGAACTCGCCGCCCTGCGCGGCCCGCGACTGCTCCTCGCCGCCCAACGCCTCGGTCAGTTCGGCGTCGACTTCCAGGACACCCTGTCCCTGCTCCAACAGGAGCAGACCCGCCAACTCCTCGGCTCCGCCGGACTCGATCTCGAAGCCGGAACCCGCGCGTATTTGCGGAACGTATCCGCCTGCCTCGCCGCACTGCGCACCAACCTCCTCTCCCACGAACTGTCGTCGGCCGGCCGAGCGCAGCCAGGAACACACTGGAATGCCGATGCCGCGCACGCGGTTCAAACCGCCAGCCTCGCGTTCTTGGCGAACTTGCAACTCGCCGGCACTGATTCCGCCACCCTCGCCGGCCCGGCTCAGGACCTGGTCTGCCGACTCGCCGAGGCGTTCCTGACCGACACCCTGACCCAGAACGGACTCGACCCGATCACCGGTCGCCTTCCGACCCCTCCCGAGGCGCGAACCCGATACCTGCAGCTCTCCGCGCCGGAAGCCCACGCGGCTGTGCTCTCCCTGCTCGAACTCGAGCGGATCCACCAGCAGGTGGGCCACTGCGCCGAAGATCCGCGGCGTCAGCTCGCCCTGGAAGCCCTGGTCCTGCGGGCGCGCAACGCCCTGGCCGCTTCCTTCGCCACCCTGCCCTCACGCAGTTACACCCAACCCTGGGAACACGCGGAGTCCACGCTGGCCCTCGCTTCCAATCTCCTCGAAACCGTCACCCTGCCTCTCCGCCTCGGACTCGATGCCTACCCGGAGCCCGGCCCCCGCCTCCGGCCCGGCCAACTGCCCACCACCACGGATCGCCCTTCGATCGACCTGCAGGATGCCGTCCAGATGCTCGGCACGGCCGGCGCGGAACTGGAACGACTTTACCAGGACCCGGCCTCCGGCTACCGCGCCGAACTCGACCGCCGGGTGCTCACGCTGCGACGACTGCCTCTCCCGTCTCCGAGAACTCTCGCCCAACTCCCTCGCCTCGTCCCTGACCTGCCCGACCTGGCTGCCACCCGCGACCGCCTGACTTCCCTCGCCGCAGCCGAGGCCACCTCCCTGGCCCGCGCCACGTCGAGTACTGCGTTCCTCGAGAAAGCCCCGCTCCTGGCGCGCACCCTGGGACGGTGGCTCGGCGATCTGGCCTCCTGGCTCGACGCCCGCGCCGCCACCCTCCACGAACCGCGCGCGCGGAACCTCAGCTCGCCCACCCTCGACGCACGGCAGCAACTCATCACCACCACGCTTCCGCGACTCACCGAGGTCATGACCGCCACCAACCAGGCTTGGTGGTCGAGCAGCGCCTTCGCACAGGAACTGCGCCTCGCGGCGGCGCAACCGTGGTCCGACAACGCCCTCCCCGATGCCTTTCGCCTCCAGTCCGCACGCGCCGGAACCGCTCTCCGCCATCACCTCCTCCGCTTGCGCGAGGGAGCCTCCCTGACCCGCACCCTGGACCTCGCGCTGCCCGGCGACCTGGAGATCCGCCGCCTTTTCGGCGAGGTGTCCTTCAATCGCGAGTCCCGTTTTCTGCGTCTCGAGGTCGGCGGGCGACTGGAGTTTCCCCACATCCCCACCACACCAGGTCAGGGCGCCTACTTCGACCTCGAACGACTGCGTCTGGAGAGCAATGGCCGCTTCGTCCTCGACGCCGCGGCACGAACGCCGCTGCCGTTCGAAAATGCGTCGTTCACCGGACGACTCCACGCCCAGGGGGATTGGCCGCATCGCGCGCTCTCGCTCCTCGGCTCCGGTCAGCTCACCTTCGTGACCGCCCCGCTCAATCCCGAGACGGGCACGCCGTTTCCCCAGTCGGTCACCGCCGCCCTGGCTTATGAACCGGTCGAGTTGCTCCCCGATGGCACCCCCTCCGGTTGGCGGTTTCGGCTGTCGGCGGAAGGGGCGTTTCGACGTAGCTTCGGAACTCACTTCGCCGTGTTTGGCGCAGGCGCCGGCTTCACGGCGGGACGCACAGGCGATGGGAATCCCCTGGGCGGAATCACGGTGGGTGGCTCGGTCGGCTTGATCCGTAAAGCGTCCCGCCTGGCTGCTGACCCGCCAGCCCCGGAGGATTTCGAACTCCTCGTGGAGAACGCCGGCGTGGAGATCTTTGGCGTCGCCGGCGCCGGTGGATTCGCCGCCATCACCAACGGCACACTGCGTCTGCCCCAACTCTTCTACCCCGCCTCGCTTCCTCCGGAGCTTCGTTGTGAGGGCGCCGCCACCCCAAGCGCCTCCGGCGCCTCCATCGCCATTCGGGATCCCCTCCGCCTCACCTACGCGCCCGACGCCAAACCGCGCCTCGAAGGGGTGCTGCGCTTCCACAACTTCGGCCTCCGCATTCCGCGAGCGGATTTCATCAGCCTGGTGCTCTGTCAGGCTGACCTGGGGCTCGATGACCAGGGCCTGCCGTTCCTGGATGTCGCACGCGCCGGCATGCAGCTCGACCTTCCCTGGGACAAGGGGTCCTTCCGGCTCCAAAATCTTCATCTCGGCCTCGATGGCGCAGTACGCGGACAACTCTTCCTGACCGAGGACTTCGATCTCCTGTCCAGCGGCGGCCTGCGCGTGACCCTGCCCGCCGCCGAGTCGCTCCTCACCCCGGGAGCCTCCTCGCCCGCCGCGTGCGCCGGCACCGCACTCGTGCTCGAGGATGTCCCTGACTTCGCCGCACCACGCGTGCGACTTACCGGCGGGGTGCGCGTTCAACTCCCGGCCCAGTTCATGTCCTCCACGAACGGCGGCACAGTGGCCGGCATGTTCTGCGGCGGCCTGGTCATCGACCCCACCTCCGAGGGACCGCAGGTGCGCGCCTTCGTCGACGCCCTCGCCTTCGAAGGCGACTTCCGGCTCGGCAACGCCAACCTCGCCCTGCGCCGCGCTCGGGTTGAGGCCGCCCATTTCGAAGGCATCCTCCACCCCGATCCAGATCGACCTTTCCTCCTCAGCCTGGCCGCCGATCTGGTAGCCGGTCCGTTCACCTTCGGACTCACCAACGCGCAACTTCGCTACCTCGGGCCGGATCGGTGGCCCGCCTTCTCGGTGGAAACCATCCGCTTCGCGCGCGACGCAACCAAGGAACTGCCTCCGCCACTCAACCTCCTGCCCTTCGCCGTTGATTACGCCGCCCTCCGGTTCAAAGACCCGATCGCCCCATTCGAGAACCTCCTGCAGCCCACTAATCTCCTCGTCACCGTCTCCGGCCGCGTGGGATACCCCACCGTCTCCAAGGCGTTTCTCCGCGGAGCGGTCTCCGGCATCGAACTCCATTTCCGACCCGATGGCATCCCCATCCCCCCCGCCATCGACGGCTTCGAACTCGCGCTCAGCAGTGGCGCCGACCTCAAACTCCCGGCCTTCGGCGACCTGGGCGGCAAGATCCGGATCGGCGGCCTCCGCCGCGCCCTGACCGACGGACCCGGTCACCTCTACGGCGTGGGGGAACTCGGCGGCACGCAACAGGGTTACCGCCTCAATCTCCTCGCCGCTTTCAACGCGCTCGGTCCCATTGGCATCTGCCTCGATGTGAACCTCGGCGGCGCCGGCCTGGTGCTCTCCCCCACCCCCTTCCAAATCACCGGCGCCTCCGGAGGCATGGCCTTCCTGACCACTGAGAATCCCTGCGACTTCACTCAGTACTTCGTCTTCGACACGAGTACCGGCACCTACCAGCTCAAACAGTCCATCGAACTGCCTTCTCTCGGCACCGGCCTGTCCTGGGAACAGTTCGGCCGCGCCCTGGAGGACCTCGCCCGCCGTGCCGCTGAATACACCTCCCAGTTCGATCCCGGTTCAATCCCCCTGCCCGCTCCCAACCCCACCTCCCGCGCCACCCTCCTTTCCCACTCGCCCGCCCCACCCCCGGTCACCACCGCGCAACTGACGGGAATCGAGCAACACGACGAGATCTTCAGTTGCCCCACCAACTGCCCGCCTCCCACGGTGGCCATCGTCTGCCAGCCCCACCCCGACCGCGAACGCTTCCCCAATCGTATCATCTTCAAGTGGTCGTCCCTGACGGAAGACATCCTCACCAACCCACCCCCCGCGGGTCTCGGGCTCGACGCCGCTGCCATCGCGGCCCTGGGCTCCGACGCCCCCGTCGTGGGCCGGGAGGTCGCCAGCCTCGTCGTGGACTACCTGACACGAACGCTACCCCGTCCTTCCACCAGCCTCCCCCCTGCCCCGGCCGCCTTTCTCGCGCAGCAACAGGAAGCCGCATTGGCCGGAGTGCATACCGTCCTGCGCAGCCTGGTCGCCACCGCCGTGGCTCGCTCGCCGGACACCTACACCACGCTCCGCGAGGTACTCTACGAAGGGGTCCCCTGCCCCGATCTCACGCTGGCGCTCGCCGGTCGGGTGTCGATGGTCGGCCTCTCCAGCTTCGGCTGGATTGAAGGTCGCCAGGTGTCCTCGCTGTCGGGCAGCGGTGGTGTCGTCGGACAGCTGAACGTCCTCGGCGTCCCGGTCGGCGAGGCGCGCGTGTTCATCGCCACCACCGACGCCAACGGAGATCCCAACCCGTCCCTCTGCGGTCAGGCCACCGCTTCCTTCGGCCCCCTGGATCTGGGCCGCGCCGATCTCGCCATGCGCTGCGACGGTTGCGTCACCGAAATGCTGCGCCTCTTCCCCGTGGTCGCCGCCAACCTCGGCGCCCCCACGTTGCGCTGGGTGCTCGATCGTGTGGCGCCGGATCTCACCACCAACGCGCCCGATCCCTCGGTCTGGATCCAACGACTGCAGGCCCGCGAACCCGCGGCGCAATTGCCCATCCTCCTCTCCAGTCTCGGCACCATCCTCAACCTCGGACCCGAGGCCATCCCACCCCAGCTCCGCGACGCCCTCACTCAGGCTCTGGCCGACACCTGGGATCGCATCCATCCCCAACTCGTGCTCTGCGGAGAAATCCAACCGCGGCTGTTTGGATTCCCACTCACGCTCGGCGGACGCACCGCCGCCCTCCGCTTCCTCGCCGACAAATCCGGGTACCTCGGCGAGTTCTCCTTCTCGCCCTCCAACCTCGCCCCCTTGTTCCCCCCGGGCGACGAAGCGGCACTCAGCTTCGCTCTGCGGCTGCCCGACCCCTACGCGGTGGTGCTCGACGCCTTCTCCGGCCGGCTGAACGACGACCACGAACGCCTGCTCTACCTCCGCGAGAAGATCGAGTATGCCCTGCAAAACCAGGTCCTGGCCGCCCGGTATGAGTGGCATCCCTTCGGACTCCAACTCGGCGACGCCGCGGTGCGCGTGCTGCTGCCCGACTTCGTCCACCACCCCGCTCTCCCCGGTCGCAACTGGCGCAATCCCGATGAACTGGCTGCCGCCGGGCTCCCCTCCCGCGACACCGTGCTGGTGCAGGCCGCCGCCTCGGGAAAACTCGGCCGCGCCTTTGAGTGGCTCGGTTCCACCAACGATTTCAGTGCCATCTTCGACGCAGGCGACCCGCGCGCGGCGGCATTGCGCGATCGGCAACTCGACCTTCGTCACGACTACTTCCCGCACGGCGGTCTCGTCGGCGGCGCACGCATGGCCCTGCCCCGCATGCTCATGGTCTCGCCCGAGGCTTGGCGACCGCACTACGAAAAAGCCCTGCACGGACGCGACCTGTTTGAACAAGTCGATGGCGCGCTCACGCTGCTCAACGACTATCTCCTGCGCAACGAAACCAACGGCACCGCCGCGTTCTACATCCCCGCGCCCAATCCGCCCTCGCTCTACACCCCCGACGGACGCCCCCGCACCATCGTTGAACTGCACCAGGCCCTCGCTGCCGATCCCGACAGCCTGTCCCCGGAGACCCTCCTGCGCCAAATCCGTGAACTCCAGGGCGCGCAGCCGGAATCACTCGCCTACCTCTACCCGGATCACCTCGCGTTCCTGCGGGCAGAGATGACCAACCTGACCCTGCTCGGCACCCCCGTCTTCGGGACCGCTACCCTGACTGGCCGACCTACTCCCATGCGCCTGGTCGACGGCGCCCCCCTCGCGCATCTCGACGTGGTCATCGACGCTGACTCCCCCCTCGGTCGACTCGCCGGCGACACGTTCCACCTGGGCTTTGATCTGCACGCTCCGCCCCCACTCGCTCTCTCCGAGTGGGGACACAGCCTCGCCGCCGATCTCCTGCGACTGCGCTCCGGCACGCCTCCCAGCCTCCACGCCGCCCCCCCCGCGAATCTCACCCGCGCGCTGGCTCGTTTCCGCACCGAACTCGCCAGTCAACTGCCGCGCTTCGCCGCCTCCTACTCCCTACCCTCCGTCACTATCACCCACCCCCGCGAATGGGCGGGTCCCACCACGCCGACGCTCCCTGGCCTGGCCCGCAGCCGCGGAGCTAGATCTCCAATCTCAACGGCTCTCCTGCGCGCCGAACTCACGTTGCACGCCTTCTCGCCTCTCTATGATCCCACGGCGATCGGGGATGACCCCGTCGCCACCGCGCGCCGCGAGGGCGGGCTCGCAGTCTCTGGTTCGCTGAGCGTGCTGCCCAACTCCCCGCGCCAGGCCGGCTCCGCACGCCTCAACGCCAGTGTCACGATCGCCGGTACTCAACCCCACCTCCGCGGCCAACTCCGAGACCTCCAGCTGCCTACTCCCTTCCCGGGCCTGAATCTCCTCCGCGCCACCGCCGACTTCGACAACCAGGCCAACCCTTTCCTGCGCTCCACCCTCGCGCTGCCTCCCGTGCACTTGGGACCCGTCTTCACGCTCGAAGACCCCGCCGGCGGCGACCGTCTCCCCTCCACGCTGACCCTCGGTACTCGAACCGCCGTCGACCGTTCGATCGCCCCCGTCTTCGGTCTCACCCTGGGCCCGGCCCAGCTGCGCAGCAGCCTCCTGGGAGGAAAAGCCCTGCTCATTCACGGACCCTCCGGCCCCAGCTCACCCCTCACCATCTCCGATTCGCGCTGGCAGGCGCGCGCGAGTTTCGCCACCACCGCCACCACCACCGCACTCTCTACCCCCTCCTCCCCGCCGGATCTCACCCTGCGCGCGCCCATCGCCGGCCAGCTTCGCGATGTCGTCACGATCGGTGGATTGCCGCCGTCGCCCTTTGCCTTCGAGGCCGAATCCCTCGATCGCTTCACCCTCCGCCTCACCACCGCCCCCGAATCCCCCGTCACCCTCACCCTCACCCTCTTTCCCGGTGCCGATCTCCCGCTGCTGCCACAACGCACGCTCCAACTGAGCCCGCTCGCAGGCCGCACCCTGGAGTTCACCCTCTCGTCCGATGGCTCCTTCGCCCTCGTGGGCCAACTCGCCGCCCCCTTCCAGGCCGGCACTCCCGGCGTGTTCCCCGTCGGCGCCGAGGTGCGCGTGGATCCTTCAGGCGTCACTGTCTCCGGCCAAATCGGCGCCAACTCCGGCACCCTGCGAATCGGAGACTACGAAGGCCGCCTCGACGCACGGTTCTCCGGGCAGCTGGTGTTCCCCCAACTCAGCCTGCTCGGGGGACGCATTACTCTCGCTGCCGACGACGGCGGGGACCTCGTCGCCAGTCTCGGCCCCGAGGGCACGTGTGTCACCGGTGCGCGGCTCACTCTCCAAAATTTCGCCCCGGGTGCCGCCCCGCTCCACTTCGCTGTCCCTCGCTTCTGCCTGGGTGCGCAACGCGAGTTTTCCGACCTCATCCCGGTGCCGGTCGCGGCGTTGTCACGGCTCGCCGGGTCGGGCAGTTCCCCCACCCTGCGCGTCGGGGCATTCCACTTCGAAGACCTCGCCTCCCTGCGACTTACCGGCAGCCTCGCCACGCGAAGCCTCCGTCTGGACTTCTCCTCCCGGTTGCGTCTCGACTCGATTCTTTCCCTGCCGGTGTCGGGATCCGTGGGTTCCGAGGGTCTGCGCTTGCAGAGCTCACCGCCGACCCTGCGCCTGCTCGGACATGATTTCACCGACCTCCATCTCGGCGCCACCAACGCCGCCGGAGACCTGCCTTCCATCGCATTTCTCGGACGGCTCCCGTCCCTGCCCCCGCCACTGAACTCGCTCCCTTTCGCCGGCTCCATTCCCGGTGCGGGCGCCTTCACCCTCACGCCCGCCGCCGGCCTCCCCCTCCCCACGTTGCTGCCTCGCTTCGCGCTCGGTGAAGGGTTGCCCTCGCTGTCGTACACCCCCGCCCCCTACCCCGAGGTCATCCGTGCCGACGCGCCCTCCGGTTACTGGCGCTTTGAATCGTTCAACGAAAAGGTCGAAGACCAACGCCTCACCTCCTTTTCCTTCAGCCAAAGGCCACGCGATGGGCAACTCCTCGGACTCCAGCTGCCACTGCAGACCGGCTCCGCGGATTCCGTGACCGCCCTCTCCCAGCCCTTCGACGGCCTCACCACCCATGTGCGCCTTTCGTCCCCCGATCTCCGGCCCACCCCGCAGGGCTTCAGTGTGAGCCTCTGGTTCCGCCGCGCCTCCAGCCGCACCGGCGTCCGCATCCTGTCCTCCCCCCAATCCCTCGCTTCCCGGGGATCGCAATGGTTTCTGGGTCTGACCGGACATCCCACGCGAGGAACCACCCTGCAGAGTTCCTTCGAGACGCGCCACGCCACATCCCCCGCCCAAAGCCATACCCTCCTCGGCCACACTCGCCTCGATGATGAGGGCTGGCACCACGTGGTTCTCACCTACGATGGCCACGTGCAGGTGCTCTACCTCGATGGCCGTCTCGAGGGTTGGCAACCCGTCGATGGCCCCCTTCATCTCGATGCCCCCGGGGTCACCTTGCTGGGCGCGCGCCAGTCCAGCTCCCCGCCCACTGAGTTCTTTGCCGGGTTTCTCGACGAGGTCGCGTTCTATCCGTCGGCTCTCCGTCCGGCGGATATCGCCGCCCAGTGGAATGCCACTCGCACGCGCTCCACCCTCCTCCTCGAAACCACCCTGCCAGCCAACACGCTGCCCGGCCTTCCCGCCATAGGACTCTCGGGAATCCTCAGCCTGGACGGCGACGCGGCGTTGCACCTCACGAGCGAGGCCGCCACTTCGATGACCGGAATGCGACTGGGCCCGATGCAAGGTCTCCTCCTCCGCTCCGGCACGCAGAGCGCACTCGCGGTTCGGGCCACGCTCAGCCTGCCCAATCTCGACCCCCAACCCCTCGGCACGGCCAACGCCCGATTCGACTCCGAAGGAAACCTCGAAGTCAGCGCCAGCCACCTCGCCGATCGCGGCGTGTTCGGCTGGGACCTCCGCCTGGCCGATCTCAGCGCCTCCGGGAATTGGATCAATCCCCAGCTCGCCGTGGCCGTCTCCGGCCGCCTGACGCTTCCCCAAGCCCTCGGCACACTCCAGGTGGAGGGAATCCTCGATACGTTGCGCGGCACCTACACCTTGCGCGGTCAGGGTTCAGGCTCGTTCCCGATCGGAACCCTCCCCTTCACGTACGAGACTGAACCCGAACTCGGACCCGATGCCCTCCGCATCCGCGGACGCCTCGGCCTCGGGACCAGCTCCGATGCCGCCGTGCTCGAGGCCGCCTTCGTGGCGAAACGATCCGGCCAGGTCTCCGCGTCGCTCTCCGGCACCACCGCCTGGTTGGATTTTCCGGCCCAGGTGCATGGCCAGCTCACCTGGTCGGGCCAGTTGGCCTATGCCCAGGGTGTGGCTGACCTGAGATTCCATGGCACCGCCGGCCTCGCCTGGCCCTCGCATCCAGCATCCCTGGAGGAACTCCCGGCGGGCCAGGATTCGCGCGTCCACCTCGACTGCTGGCGCCCCCTCGGCGGCAGCAGAGAAATCTGCGTCGAGATCCTCGACGGGCTGACCCACAAGTTTGAGATCGAAGCTCTGCACGTGACACCGCGCGGCGAGATCACCGTCCGCCCCCCAGGCTCGTTTCTGAACCAAGCCAGCTTCGACTTTCGAATCCCACGCTAGCCGGCCCCTGGGAACCCCGCTGCCGTGTTGCCGAAAAATTTCTCTACTCCGCGGTCCGAACTGGGCTTTGCTCTTCGTCATCCATTCTGGAAGGCGCGTCTCGGCGCGCCCCCGCCTGACACCCACACCCCTATCCCAATAGCTTTGCCATGACCCCGATCCCGACCCCCAGCGTCACCCCGTACCTCTTCTTCGACGGTCGCTGCCAGGAAGCTCTCGATTTCTACCGCACCGCCCTCGGCGCCGAGATCACCGGCCTCATGCGGTTCAAAGACAACCCCGACCAGGACGGCTGCGGAGGCAACCCGGGCGGCCTCCCGCCTCACATGGCGGACAAGGTCATGCACGCCTCCTTCCGCATCGGGCACTCCACCCTGATGGCTTCGGACGGCATGTGCGCCGGCAAGACCCGCTTCGAAGGAGTCTCCCTTTCCCTCGCCCTCCCCAACGCCGCCGAAGTCGACCGCCTGTTCGCCGCGCTCGCCCAGGGCGGCCAGGTCCAGATGCCGCTCGCCGCCACGTTCTTCGCCGAACGCTTCGGCATGGTGGCCGACCGTTTCGGAGTCTCCTGGATGCTGATCGCCGAGCGAACTCCGCCCACCGCGTGATCCGTCCCCGCCGGACTCGCCCTTCGACCCTCCCGGATCAAGTCGCCTCCCCCGCGGTGACCGCGGCAGTGGAGCACCTGTTCCGCCACGAATCGGCGCGTCTGGTCACCGTCCTGACCCGCATCTTCGGCGCCGAACATCTCGGCCTGGCCGAAGATGTGGTGCAGGAATCCTTCGCCCGCGCACTGCAAACCTGGCCCGTCCAGGGGATCCCGGACAACCCGGCAGCCTGGATCATGCGCACGGCCCGCAACCAGGCGCTCGACGTCGTACGCCGCGAAAAAAACTTCCGCGACAAGGAGGAGCAGCTCATCCAACGGCTCGACCTTCCGCCCTCGCGGACCGACCCCCCCACGTCCCACGAGGACGGTCTCGCGGACGACACGCTGCGCATGATGTTCATGTGCTGCCATCCCGAGATCCCGCGCGAGGCCCAGGCCGCGCTCGCTCTGAAGACGCTCTGCGGGTTCAGCATCCCCGAGATCAGCCGCGCCTTCCTGGTTTCCGAGGAGGCGCTCGCCAAGCGTCTCACGCGCGCGCGCAAACGCATTCAGGAAGCCGGCATCCGTTTCGAACTCCCGGACCCACCCGAGCTGGCCGAACGGGTATCGCGGGTGTTGCACACTCTCTATCTCCTCTTCAACGAGGGCTACAAAGCCTCGGTCGGAGACCAACTCGTGCGCCCCGACATCTGCGCGGAAGCCCTCCGGTTGGCGCGCCTGCTCGCCCAACACGAAACCGGCCAACGTCCCGATACCCACGCCCTGCTGGCCTTGATGCTGCTCCATGCGGCGCGTTTCCCCGCCCGCGTCGATGCGCACGGCAATCTCCTGCGTCTGCGCGATCAGGATCGTTCACGCTGGGATCGCTCCCTGATCTCCGAAGGCATGGTCCACCTCGCCCAAGCCGCCGCAGGGGAATCCCTGACCGCGTTCCACCTGGAAGCCGGGATCGCTGCCACCCATGCCTGCGCTCCGTCCTACGCCGAAACCGATTGGGTGCGCGTCCTCCGCCTCTACGACCACCTCGTCCTCCAGCAACCGTCGCCCATCGTCGCCCTCAACCGCGCCGTCGCGCTCGGTGAAGTCCAGGGTCCGCAGGCCGGCCTGGAGGCCGCGCTCGCCATCCCCGACGCCGCCACCCTCCAGCGTTACTACCTGTTCCATGCGGTCCTCGGCGATTTCGAGGCTCGGCTGGCCCATCCGGAGGCCGCCGACGCGCATTTCCGCCAAGCCCTGGAACTCGCCGGTCTGCCCCCCGAACGCCGCTTCCTGCAGGACCGCATCCGTTCCGGTGCCGTCGACGGAGAAACCTAGCCGCCGGTCGCGGACGTTCCGCCCCCGGCATGCCCCGAAGGCGGCATGGTGCCACCGGCGGCACGTGGTAGCGTCACTCCAGGTCGGCGTGACACGCCTCCTGACAAAACCTATCTCCGCGATGCGCACTCTCGTTCGTTCCCTGCTGACCGCCCCCATGGCCGCGCTGCTGGCCCTGGCCCCCTCCTTCGCCGCTGAACCGGCGCCCCCCACCCTCCGCGTCTCGCGAGAGCCCGGCCGCATCGTGATCCAGTTCGAAGGCATCCTGATGGCGGCGGAATCGCTGCTCGGACCCTGGACCGAAATCCCCGGCGCGGTGAGCCCCCTGGCGCTCGAACTGTCGTCCGCCCCCTACCGGTTCTTCCAGGCTCGGCATCCCACCGCCCCCGCCGGCGTCTTCGCCTCGCGAACCCCCGCCCACTGGACGCTCACCGGCGCGTTCCAGGACCACTTCGAACTCGCGCACGCCGGCATGCCCGACGGCATCTTCCCGCCCGTCCGCGAAAAGCCCTACTTCACCGGGTCGGTCGTCGTCGACGGTCTCACCGTGCCCGCCAGCCTCCGCGTGCGTGGCAATTCCAGCCTCCAGGAATGCCCGTTTCCCAAACTCAAACTGAAGATCGCGCGCGACGACCGCACCAACACGCCCTTCGCCGAGGCGCGCGAACTCAAAATCGGCTCGCATTGCGCCGAGGGTGGACGCGGCCCCATCGGCCGCCTGCGCGACGAGACCGCCACCTACCGCGAAGCCCTCGCGTATGAAGTCGCGGAAACCCTCGGGTTCACGATCCCACGCGTGCGCCGGGCGGTTCTCACCTACCTCGACACCAGCACCCCCGGACCCGACTCCCCCACGGGCTGGCAGCTCCAGCGCCAGGCGCTCCTCATCGAAGACCCGGAAGTCCTCGGCGAGCGCCTGGGAGGACGCGCCCTGTCCGACGAGGAAATCGAAGCCCTCAATCACGCGAACTTCCCTCCGACCCTGATCCTCGACCTCCACCTGCTCCACGCCCTGCTCGGCAACTGGGACTACGCCCTCTCCACCACGGGAGAGGAGCTCTGGAACACCGACGTCATCCAACTGGAGAACGGATTGCTGATCCCCCTGCCAGGAGACTTCGACCTCGCCTCCTGGGTCACCGGCGAAGTGCGGCTCAACGCACCCCACGACTATCGTCCTGAACTCCCCGACCTCGAACGCGAAATGCGCTTCCGCATCGGTCAGCTGCGAGAACAGTTTCCCGCCGATCTGTTCGCCGCGTCGGTGGTGCGCTTCACCCTCGCCCGCAGTGCCGTCGAGGCGCAGGTCCAATCCATGGAGGTGGACGCCGAGGGACGGCTGAATGCCCAGCTTCACCTCGGCGCGTTCTACGCCATTCTCGCCGAGACGCGCCCCTGACCGCCGCGTCCGTTCAGCGTCCCAGCCGCGCGGCAATCCGCGCCACGTGGGCACCTTGGAATTTCGCCTGAGCCAGTTCCATCGCACTGGGCTGGCGGGAGCCGTCGGCTCCCGCAATGGTCGCCGCACCCCAGGGTGATCCCCCCTTCACCTCGGAGATTTGGGCCAGCTCCGGACAGGAGTACGGCAGCCCGACGTAGATCATGCCATGGTGCATGAGCGTGGTGACAAAGCTCATGATGGTGCTTTCGTTGCCACCCCCGGTGCCCGTGCTCGTGAAGACGCTCCCCACCTTCCCGACCAAAGCCCCCTTCGCCCATAAGCCGCCAGTCTGATCGAGGAACTGGCGCATCTGCGCGGCCATGTTGCCGAACCGCGTCGGGGTGCCGAACACGATGGCGTCGTAGCCCCCCAATTCCTTGGGATCAGCCACCGCCGCCGCCTGGTCGAGTTTGACGCCGTACTGCTTCGCCACCTCCGGCGGCATGGTTTCGGGCACGCGCTTCAGGGTCACCTCCACGCCGTCCACGGTGCGGGCCCCAGCGGCCACGGCGCCCGCCAGGGTCTCCACGTGGCCGTAGGTGGAATAATAGAGAACGAGGATCTGGGTCATGATCGGTGTCGGATGAACGAGGTTGGGATTGGGATTGCGATTGGGATCCGTAGGGAGGGCGGCACGCCCTCCAACCTCTTCACCTTGCCCGACTCCAGCCGCTTCCGGGAAAGACCTTGTTCCTCGCCTCAGCATGCGGGAAAGGCATGCTTCGCGGCTGGCGCTGCCACCCGCGCCACCGCGACCCATCACCGCCAAAACCCCTGCCCGCGACCCGTCAACTCACCGCGCGCAGCGAACATCGCGCGCCCTGTTCGTCGCGTCCCACACCCGAGGCCTTGCTGTCCAACATCACCTGGCCATCCACCAGAAAACGGTATCGATGATGCCCGTGGTGCAGGCTCACCTGCAAAAACCACGTGCCGTCCGGCTGCCGATGCATGCGATGCACCCCCGGCTGCCAGTCGTTGAAATCCCCGACGATCTCCACCGCCTTCGCGTCAGGCGCGTCACAGTGGAAGTTGATGGGCTTGCTCATCCGGCGGGCCGAATACCGGGCCCGCGACTGGATGTCTTCGACGTCCTTCATACGAATGTATCGACCGGGATCCGCGACGGCGGAGATGCCCGGCAACTCAAAGGAGCAGAGGTTGCGCCATCCGGCAAGAGTCTGGGGATCACATTCGTGCGCCGGTCAGTCCTCGGGATGTCTGACACCAGGATCCACGGATTCCCGCAATCAGCTTCCAAGTTCCTGGCCCCTAGCCAGGTGTCCCTCAACACCGTTTGCCTGAGTCCGCCAACCCCGATAGGGTCCGCCCGTTGAGCGAGGTCACGCGCATCCTGGAAGCGGTCGACCAAGGCCAGGCCCTGGCCGAAGAAGCGCTCCTTCCCCTGGTCTATGCGGAGTTGCGCCGGATCGCCGCGCAGAAGATGGCCGCAGAACCCGATGGCC
>JADLFD010000004.1 GCA_020845805.1 Verrucomicrobiales bacterium
CCATCAGATCTTGCGGTCCCCATGTAGACGGCCGCTGCGTTCAACCGCCGTATGCGGAAAACCGCACGTACGGTGGTGTGGGAGGGTGCCGGGGCGCAATCCCCGGCACCCGACCCGATCGGAGCGAGGGTGTAGCCGTGGACGTGAGTCCGCGCTGACTGGCGTTGGCGAATGGAGCGAGCGGGAGTGGGGGAGCGAGCGCCGTCTGCACGACGGCGGCTACGGAACGGAGGGGGTAGTCGCGGACGTGAAGTCCGCGCTGACTGGCGTTGGCGAAAGGGGTGAGCGGAAGGGGGCGAGTGAGCGCCGTCTGCACGACGGCGGCTACGGAACGGAACGGAACGACGGAGTAGCCGCGGACGTGAAGTCCGCGCTGAATGGTGTTGGCGAACGGGGTGAGCGGAAAGGGGCGAGTCAGCGCCGTAGCACGACGGCGGCTACGGAAAGGAACGATGGAGTAGCCGCGGACGTGAGTCCGCGCTGAATGGCGTTGGCGAACGGGGTGAGCGGAAGCGGGGAGCGAGCGCCGTCTGCACGACGGCGGCTACGGAAAGGGAGGTGCCGCGCATCCCGGCATTGGGACCCTGCCATCCCATAACCGAATGCGATGAGTTGGTTCGGCACCGCCGGGAACGGCCGAGTAGGGGCGGAATGTCCTCACCACATCCTAGGATGTCCTGTCGCGCAGAGGAGAAGTCGGTTTGATGAGGCGAATCGTGGTTGGCATGCGGGATGCTGACCCAGATGAAGGGAGGACGCGGAGTCGTTTTCCTTCCCGCTCTCTTGATATGCACGCCCTCAAACTCGCCTTCCGCCAGCTTCTGCGACAGCCCGGCTACTCGATCATCGCCACCCTGACGCTGGCGTTGGGAATCGGTGCGTGCACGGCGATCTTTGGAGTCCTTGACGCCCTCCTTTGGAAGCCGTTGCCGTATCCGGCCGCGGAACGCTTGGTGCATCTGCACGAGACGCTGCCGGACTGTTCGTTCAACGGGGTCGCGGGAGGGGTCTTTCTGGACTGGCGTGAACAGGCCGAAGGGTTTGAGGCAGTGGCGTTGATCAACCCGGTCACGCGCGTGTTCCGCGGTTCCGCGGCGCCGGAACGGCTGTCGGGGTTGGAGGTGTCGCATGAGTTTCTGCGCGTGCTGGGCATCCCGCCGTTGCGAGGTCGGGGGTTCTTGCCGGGGGAAGACGCCGCGGGGGGGAACAACGCGGTGGTGATGCTGACCGAGGAGACCTGGCGCTGGCAGTTCCAGGGTTCGGAGTCGGTCGTGGGATCGACGATCCAGCTGGATGAAGTGCCGCATACCGTGGTCGGGATCCTGCCGCGGGGGGTGGTGCCACGCGGAGTGTGGAGTCCGGTCGGGACGAGTTTCGTGGTGCCGGTCGTGGCCACCCGATCCGAGGAGGGGCGGTTCAGTCGTTCGTATCATTGGGCGATGGTGTACGGCCGACTGCGGGACGGGATTTCGCAAGGCACGGCGGAGTCACAGCTGAAGCTTCTGCGCCGTCGGATGGAACCGCAGTACCCGCCTTACAAGCGTGCCTGGAGCGTCGCGCTGCAGGGCCTGCATGAGCGTGTGGTCGGGCCGGCGCGGCCCATGGTGTTGACCCTGATGGCGGCGGTGGTCGTGGTGCTGCTGATCGCGTGCGCCAACGTGGCCAACCTGATGCTGGCGCGAGCGTGGTACCGTCAGCAGGAGATGGTGGTGCGCGCGGCGTTGGGGGCGAGTTCCCGGCGGCTCATGGGCCAGGTCTTCACCGAGAGCCTGGTGCTGGCGGCCGTGGGGGGAGGGCTGGGCGTGATGCTTGCGATGGTGGGGATCGAGGTGCTGGGTCGCGTCGCGGGAGATCTTCTGCCGGAGGGCATGAACCCGCGTCTGGACTATCGCGTGGTGGCGTTCGCCCTGGCGTTGGTCGGCGTGGCGGCGGGATTGTCGGGATTGCTCCCGGCCTGGCGCGCCCGTCGACCCGATCTCAATGCCACGCTGAAGTCGGGGGGCCGAGGCGCGACGGCGCGGGGCCGCCAGCGGACGCAGGCGGTGCTCGTGGTTTCGGAGGTGGCTCTGACCGTGGTCCTACTGGGTGCGACGGGGCTTTTGCTGCGCAGTCTGAGCAACGCCGTGCGGGTTGATCCTGGGTTCGAGCCCAGGCATGCCCTGGCGTTCGAGGTGGCCTTGCCTGAGCAGAAGTACAACACGGACGATGTGCGGTTCGCGTTCTCGCAATCCGTGCTCGAACGACTGCGCGCGTTGCCGGGCGTGGAAGCGGTGGGAACGGGCATGGGCATTCCGTTCCAGGGTGGGGCGTTTGGGGAGCGGGTGGGGTTGTCGGGCGTCGCGGGATCGGATCGCGACCCTTTGGCGAGGATCAACTACGTCTCGCCGGGATTCCACGAAGCGTTGGGAGCACGGCTGCTGGCGGGACGGTTCCTGGTGGAGGCGGACGATCGTCCCAAGGCCGAGCGCGTTATTGTGGTGAACGAGGCGGTCGTGCGCCGGTTTTTTCCCGAGGGCGTGGCGTTGGACCGACGGCTGCTGATGCTGGGCAACGATTGGCGTGTGGTGGGGATCGTGGCGG
The DNA here is from genome assembly GCA_020845805.1 of Verrucomicrobiales bacterium. Taxonomy (GTDB): domain Bacteria; phylum Verrucomicrobiota; class Verrucomicrobiia; order Limisphaerales; family CAIMTB01; genus CAIMTB01. The sequence continues at coordinate 2,581 of JADLFD010000004.1, forward strand.
ACATGCCGGATCGGCAGCTGGATGCGCCGAGTCCGCTCTGCCTGTACGTGCCGCATGTCTTCAACACGTCGCGATACTCGTTTGTGGTGCGCGCTCGGGAGCAACCGCTGGCGGTGGTGGAGGCGATTCGACGGGTGCTGCGCGAGGTGGATGGATCGGTCCCGATGGCCAACGTGCGCGTGCTCGAGTCCGCCCTGGAAGGTTCCTTGAATCCGCGGCGGGTGGTGTTGGGGCTGATTGCGAGTTTTGGCGCCACGGCGGTGCTGCTGGCGGGGCTGGGCTTGTACGGGGTCCTGCGGTACTCGGTGGCGATGCGTCAGCGTGAGCTGGCCATCCGACTCGCGTTGGGGGCGGAGAAGCGCGCCCTGCTGGGGACGATCCTCGGCCAGTCCTTCTGGCTCGGGCTGCTGGGATTGGGTGTGGGGTTGGGGGGGGCGGTCGCGACGCAGCGGCTGTTGGCCGGCCAGCTCTTTGGTGTGCAAAGCTTCGATCCACTGGTCCTGGCGGGGACAGTGCTGATGGTGGCGCTGGTGGCCCTGACGGCGGGCTGGCTGCCCGCCTGCCGCGCCGCGCGCACCGATCCGATGATCGCCTTGCGCGCGGAGTGAGGGGGCGGAGGAACTGGAAGCCGCTGTGCGGCGAGGAGGCGCACGGCGACATCTCTACTGGCTTGCCGGCGGAGTCGGGGCCGGAGGCGGCAGGGTGCGCAGGCGCAGGTTCCGGAATTGCACCTTCATGGGCGGACCGGGATGCATCTGGAGTCCGAGGAGGCCACTGGCAGCGGCCTGGCCGACCTGTTGATCGATGGTGTGAGCGGTTTTGACGCCGTTGATGAAGAGCTGGATCTCGGGGCCGCGAGCGAGAATGCGGTATTCATTCCAGTCGTTGGTGCGGAAGCCCTTTTGCAGCGCGGCGGCATCGGCGAAGCGGGTGACGGTCTTGACCCCGTCGCGATTGATTTCGGTCTTCTCCCCGCGCAATGCGATCCCGGCGCGTTCATGCTCGAACAAGGCACCGGTCCAGTCGGGCCCCGCCTCCATGTCGGCCTGGTAACCGCGCATATCCCAGTCGGCCACCTCGCGGGAGCGGAATTGGACTCCGGAATTGCCGCCGCGCAGGCGGTATTCGAAGCGGAGCTCGAAGTCCGCTGGCTGGCCGCCACGCCAGATGAGGTAGTTGTGTTTGAGGCAGGGCTTCTCCTCCGTGCTCTCGGCGGTGATGGCGCCGTCCTCGACGCGCCACCAGCCTGGTTTGCCATCCCAGCCGGCCAGGTCGCGTCCGTTGAAAATGGAGACGAAGCCGGCGTCGTCCGAGCCGGGAGCGGCGACCAGCATCCAGGCCGAGAGAAGGGTCAGGAGAGCCAATGGAAGTGCGCGTGCGCGAAGGCGAGCGCGAGAGAACGATCGCCGGAGCGAGTGAGTCGCCATGGAGAAAAACTGAAGTTGGAGCGACGGCCCGGTCAACGGGCGCGTGGCGGAAAGGCGGTTGCGTGTGTCGCGGCGACGCCTGCCGGGTTGGCGACCGAGCGGGAGGGAGTAGTGCCGGGCGTTCGTGGGTCTTCGCCACATCGGGATTGGGGTTTCCGGGCGGGAGATGGTAGGCATGGTTCGTCTGGTTCGGAGGATTCACGGGAAACGAGCATGGCCTTTTACAAAGTCATCGCGTGCGAGATTGCGTTGCGGGAGATCTGCCAGGTCGCGGCGCGCAGTCGGAGTCTGCTCGACCTCGAGTTTGTGACCCAGGGGTTGCACGACACGCCGAGCACGGGCGGGACTGAGATCCAACGGCGGATCGACGCCGTGCCGGAGGGGCGGTATGACGCGATCCTGCTCGGGTACGGGCTGTGCGGGAACCTGATCCGCGGTTTGCGCGCGCGGCGGATCCCGCTGGTGCTCCCGCGGGCGCACGATTGCATCACGTTTTTTCTGGGGTCGCGCGAGCGTTACCAGCATCGGTTGGAAGCCAATCCGGGCACGTACTACTACACCTCGGGATGGTTGGAGTGCCTGCGTCGGCGCGGCGCGAAGGACATGCCGATGGGGGCGGGTTTCCTGCCCACGCGCGCGGACGGCCAGGGTGACCGGGAGGCGTTGCTGGCGAAGTGGTCGGAGAAATACGGGGAGGAGGAGGCGCGTTACCTGCTGGAGACCATGGACGATTGGTCGCGCCACTATTCGCACGGGGCATTGATTGATTTCGACTTCAGCAAGCCGCTGCAGCTGGAGCGCCAGGTGCGCGGGATCTGCGCGTCGCGCGGTTGGCAGTTTGAAGCGGTCGAGGGCGACCTCGGCCTCTTGCAGCGCTGGGTGGACGGGGAGTGGTCCGAACAAGAGTTCCTGGTCCTGCGTCCGGACGCCGAAGTGGTCCCGGCCTACGACGGCACAGTGGTGACCGCCCGGGAAGGTTCTGCCCCGCCACCGCCGCCCGAGGGCAAGTCGGAAGCGTGAGTCAGGAGCGTAGGTCGGGCGCGGGCGCGGGAGGCTAGGCGAACCCGGCTACTGCCTGGCGTGCGAGGGTGACGGCTCCGGGTGCGGTCTCGCTGTAGCCATCGGCGCCGATTTCGTCGGCGAACCGCTGGGTGACGGGGGCGCCGCCCACGAAGATCCGGACGCGTTCCCGGATTCCGGCGGCCTTGAAGGCGTCGATGGTCGCCTTCATGCCGGGCATGGTGGTGGTGAGCAGCGCGGAGAGCGCGACCACCTGGGCCTGCTTTTCTCGCACTGCCTCGACGAACTTCTCCGGGGCCACGTTGGTTCCCAGGTCCACCACGTCGAAGCCGCCGCCTTCGAGCATGGACGCGACCAGGTTCTTTCCGATGTCGTGCAAGTCGCCTTTGACCGTGCCGACCACGACGCACCCGGCGGATTTGGCGCCGGTCTGGGCGAGGATGGGGCGGACGAGTTCCAGCGCGGCTTTCATGGCGCGCGCGGCGAGCAGGAGTTCCGGCACGAAGAATTCGCTACACTCGAACCGGCGTCCGGCCTCGTTCATGGCAGGGACCATGGCTTCGCTGACCAGGGAGACGGCGGGAACACCGGCCTGCAGGGCTTCCTCGGTCACGCGACGAGCGGTTTTCGCGTCACCGCTGAGCAC
>JADLFD010000005.1 GCA_020845805.1 Verrucomicrobiales bacterium
TGGCGCCTTCCACCCAATAGATCGGGTAGTTCTCGCGGCCGACGAAGAAGATGTAGTTGTCCCCGTCGCGGCCCGCCGTGCGGTCTTCGGCCTGGCGCCGAATGGCCTCGTACATCAGCGCCTCGGCCTCGTCGCTGCAACTCGGGCAAAGGACCACGGTATGCGGAATGGCGCTGACGGCCGCCAGATAGGTGGTCGCCTGGTGGCTCGCACCGTCCGCGGCATCCTGGAAACCCACGTGCGAGAACAGCGCGATGACCGGTGCCTGGGACAGCGCGGCCATGGTCAGCGGCAGGTTGCCTTTGGTGACGCCAAACTGACCGAAGGTGTCGACGATGGGGATGTACCCGCTCTTGGCGTAGCCGGCGCCCACGCTCACCATGTTCGCCTCGGCGATGCCCACTTCGAGGAATCGCTCGGGAAACGTTTTCTGGAACGGGCTGATGCCGGTGGATCCCTGCACGTCGGAGCTGATGGAGAAGACCGGGTAGCCGTCGGTGGCGGCGCGCACGGCGGCCTTGGCGAGGCCGGCCTGGACCTTGTCCTTCTTCACTCCGGCGGGAGCGGGCGCACCGGCGTTGGCGGCGGCTTTGGCCTTCTTGTCCGCCTCCTTGCGTTCCCATTCCGCACGAAGTTCTGCGGCCCATTGAACGAGTTCGGCCGGTGCGGTGGATCCCTGGTAGATCTCGGTGATCCAGTCCCGGATCTTCTCGCCGTTGGCGAGGGGGAAACCGTGGCCGCCGGCCGAGTTTTCCTCGGTGGCCTTGATGCCGTAGCCCTTGATGGTCTTGATCCAGAGGCAGACCGGCCGGGTGGGATCCGCCTTGGCCTGCGCGACCGCCTGCTCGAGGGCGAGATACACGGCCTGGAGGTCGTGACCATTCGTCACCTTGGTGACGCGCCATCCCAGGTCGTCCATGGCCTCGAAGGACGGCTGCATGGAGAAGGAATCCTTGGTGATACGACCGGAGAGTTTCGTGTCGTTATCCGAGAGGAGCAGCACGAACGGGTTCACGCGCCCTTTGAGTGCGAGCCCGGGAATCGCGGCGTACGCCTCCTTGGCTTCGCCTTCCATGGACGCACCGTCCGAGACGACCAGCAGGGTGACGCGATCGCGACCGGCGGTGCGGTCGGCGAGGGCGAGTCCCTGAGCCTGTCCGACCGCGGAGCTGAGCGGCCCGTTGGAGAGCAGGACGCCTTCGGGGTTCAGGTGCGATTCGCCGTGGCCGGTCAGTTTGCTCTGAATGCTGCGGAAGAGGCGCAGGTCCTGGAGCGTGAGATGGTCGAAACCGTGATTGGCGCGCAGGGCGTAGACGCCGTTCTCGGCGTGGCCGGCGTCGTTGACGTAATTGAACGCCTCGTACCAGGGGCGGCCCTGGGTGGAGAACATGAGGGCGTGCACCGCGGCGTTGATTTCCGCGAAGGCGGCGGGCCCGCCCCAGTGGCACGCGGCACCGCCGTTCACGGCGTGCACGTTCATGAGGGCGACGAGCGCACGCGTGGCGCGAGGATCCGCCACGGTGACCTCGGCACCGGCGGCGTTGCGCACGGTGACCCCGAACTTCGGGGGTTGGGCCGGCGTGGGTGCCAGACGCGACTTGAGCGGCAGCGGGGTGAGCGGCGGTGCGGTGACCTGTTGTGCGACGGCGTTATCGGCTCCCATGGGATGGCTTGGTTCTAAGGCGGCGGACGTCTGGCAGCCGGACGCGGCTGCGGCTTGGGATCCTGCGGGACTCGGGACGAGCGTTAAAGCGTGAATTCGCGCGGGGATCAGGACCATGGCCCACCGTCGCCGCGGACGTGAAGTCCGGGATGGATGGCGTTGGCAAGGGGGCGGGCTAGCGGCGTTCGGCGCGCAGGGTCACCAGACCCCACGCCGGGACGCGAAGGCGCTCGGGGGCCTTGCCCAGAGCGCGTTCGCTGGTGTCGCTCAGCGAAACACGACGGGTGGTGGACGGCGCCCAGGTCACCGTGGCTTCACTCTCGGATCCGGACGCCCCCAGCAGGTGCACGATCCAGGCCTTGCCGTCGTCGCTGGGTTTGAGCGCGGTGACGAGGACGTGATCGGGCTCGACGGTGAGCAGCGATTGGGATGATGGAGGCGTGCCACGGCCGGGCACGACGACCAAAGGTTGGCTGAAGGCGGTGGCGAAGCGTGAGTTGGCGGCGTCGGTGGTGCGGCCGCGATGGGGACGCAGCACAAAGCGGAACGCGGTGGCGCCCTCCTGGTGGGCGCGGTAGTTGGTGCCCCAATGGTTGTTCATCGCCCAGACGTAGATTTTGCCGGTGGGCTCGATGGTTTTGCGCCAGACGTCGGGGTTGGTCTGGGAGTTGAGCAGGTTCGCGGTAAGTCCGCCCAATTGAATGAGGGGTGTATCCAGCGTGACCCAGGTGATGCCGAAGTCGGCGTTGGCGATCTCGGCCCAGCGTCCGATGGTGAGCCAGTTCTTGCAGGCGCTCGGCATTTGGTCGTGTTCGGGGCGCATGACGGCCAGCGGGAGGTCGAGCCGCATCTCGCCCTGGGGGATCTGGAACGGGAAGGCGAAGTTCACGCTCTCCTTGCCGTCCTTGGCGAAGTAGTTCGAGGCGGCGAGGCGGCGTTTATCGACGATGTTGAGCAGTTCCACATGATCCGAGCCGGCGGCGAGACGGACGTCGCGGATCAGGCGGTGGCAGCCGGGAGCATCCGATTCGACGCGCAGCGTGGCGACGAGTGGGCCGCGGTCGCGGAGGCTGATTTTGACCGGGGCGTTGCGTTGGGCTTGGGAGGGTTCGTTGCCCAGCAGGTACAGGTAGTCGTTCAGCGCGTGGCCATCGCTGGTGTCGACGAGGTTGGCGGGAATGCCCTGGGCGCGGAGTTCGGTGATGGCGCCGGTGGTTTCATCGACGTTCACGCGCAGGTGCGCGTTCTCCAGGGCGTGGGCTTCGATCTTGAGATCGGAGGTCGTGGACGACGGGCCGTCCTTGGCGACGGAGTAACGGCGGCCGGAGAAGGGGGCGAGATCCCGCACGAGGACCGCGAGTTCGCCGCTGGCGAGGCGTTGGGCGGGCACGGGTTGTCCGCGGTCATCGAGCACCTGATTGCCGCCGCCGGAGAGTTCGGCGGGGACCAGGGCCAGTTCGGAGCGTGGCCATGAGGTCGTGTTGAACACGTCGAACGCGTTCGGGGTGGGGGAGGGCTTCGAGCCGGCGGCGGTTTGCGTGGCCGAGGCGAGGAGTTGGCGGGACTGCAGGTTGGCCGTGGTGGCGTAGGACTGTTTGATGTTCCACTGGTCGGTGGTGAAGGGGATGGCGGGTTCGGAGATGGAGCAATAGGCGCCCCAGGTATGTTCCGAGTAGAGCAGGACGTTGTACCACGCGTCCTGGAAGCGTTGGAGGGGGTACTGCGCCGGGGCGACCATGGCCCAGAGCGCCTCGGCTTGGCTCAGGCGTTCGGAGCTGGCGCGATTCAGCGCGGTTTCCGCTGAGGAGGAGCCGGCGCCGTCTTCCCAGTAGGGGGACCAATCGCCGCGCACCTGGGGCAGCTGGCTGCCGTATTGTTTTTCGAAGGCGCGGAAGGCCTCGCTGGTCGAGGAGATCACGAAGCGCGGCCACTCGTGGGTGGCGTTCCAATCCTTGACGAAATCGCAGATGGACGGGTCGGGGACGGCGTTGTCGCCATATCCCGCCCAGCGCACATAGGCGATGTCGTAGGGGTACTGCTTCTTCTCGAGTCCCTCGCAGAAGTCCAGGATCAGACGGGGGGACATGGCGCCGTAGCGGTGCGACATCGCATAGCCCCAGAACGGGATCCAGACGAGGACCTTGCTCTGACCATCGGGCCCGACCCACCAGAAGGGTTTGTTCTCCCATTCCACGAGGATGTTGCCGATGCGATCGAAGTAATTGGGGGCGACGGAAAAGTAGCGGATGCCTGCGTTGGCCATGGCGGTGACCGTGCCCCAGGTGTAACCGGGCACATCGCTGATCATGGCGGAGTCCACGGGCACGCCAGTGCGGTGGCCGAGTTCGGTGGCGTGACGGAACAGGCGGAGCAACTCCTCGGGGCGGCAGAGTCCGGTCAGCTCATTGAGGTACATGCCGTTGAGAGAGACCTGGCCGTTTTTGACCGCGGCAAAGAACTCCGCGCGCTGGGGCGCGTCGAGCCTTTGGAGGAAGAGGTCCGCGGCCCACATCACTTCCACGTTCCAGATGAAGCGGGAGCCTTCCGGGTAGCGCGCCGTGCGGCGAGCATCGGCCAGGCCCTGGATCAGGTTGTTGATCTGCTTCTCCTCGATGTCCGTCTGGATCGCGGTGTAGCCGATGTCGGTATGGGAATGCGGCAGGATGTAAACGGTGCGGTGTGGCGCGGGTCGGATGGCGACCTGTCGGGACGCGACGGTTTGGCCGGCGACGGCGATGTTCACCGTGAGATTTCGTTCGGTGGCGCCGGCGGGGACGGAGTACTCGAGGGCATGGCGACCGAAGGCGAGGCGCACGTTTTGGGCGGGCAGACTTTCAACCTGGACGGTGGCTTCGACGGCTTCGGCGTAGGGGTGGTCGAGGGTGAGGCTCAGGGGTTGCCGGGGGCCCTGAGCCGTACGTTCCACGATGGGCAGCCCGCGCGCCTCGATGCCAATGCGGCCGGGGGCGGACTCCGTCGCACCCGCGGCGAAGAAGCGCACGCTTTGGCCGCCGAGGTTGGGGGAGCGATCGGGCAGCACGCGCGTGACTTGCCAGCGGACGTAGCGGGCGGTCACGGGCGGGAAGGTGGCGAAGGTGGTGGCTCCCTTTTCGTCCACGTGTTGGACGGCGACGGTGGCCAGGGCGGGCTCGAACCCGGGGGAATCGCTGAACACAAGGCGCGCCTCGACCATGGTGTCGGGGGTGCGCCTCTGCACATGTTCGAAGGCGGCGATGCCGGTGGGCCGGCCGAAGTCGAAATCGACGAACGTTTTGTCGCCCTTGCCGCGCGAGGCGTATTCGGGTCGGTGTTGGTCGGTGCTGGGGGGCCGCAGGAGGTTGGCGGCGGCGTAGCTGTCATCGAACGGTTCCGCCGCGGCGGCGATGGTGGGCGCGGGCAACGGGGTGAGCGGGGTGAATGACGCGGCGTGGATCCTCTGGCCGAGGACGCCGAGCATGAGCAGCAGTACGGCGGCGAGGCGGGAGGCGTAGAGGGCGAACCCGCGGCGGCAACGGGGCGGCAGCAGTGGGGGAGTTTGCATAGGGCGTGGGATCAGGGTTGCGAGGTCGTGGGGAGCGGCTCAGGTCCAGGCGCGTTCGATCTCCTCCAGCGCGCGACCTTTGGTTTCCGGCACCATCCAGAAGACGAAGAACCAGCCGGCCAGGCTGCACGCGCCGTAGATCCAGAAGGTAAGCGCCGGGCCGATGGCAGGGTTGTCGTTGAGCATGGGAAAAGTCTGCGCGACCACGTAGCACGCGGACCAGATGGTGAAGGTGGCCAGCGACATGGCGCGTCCGCGCACGCGCGTGGGGAAGATCTCGGAGGAAAGAATCCAGGGGATGGGACCGAGGGCCATGGCGAAGGCGCCGATGAAGGCCAGGATGGCCAGGAGCAGGGGTTGTCCGCCGGCCCCGGCGCGGAACATGGCGCCGACGGCGCCGAGGGCCAGCACTTGAATGGCGAGACCGATGAGCAGGAGGAGGCGGCGACCGGCACGATCGACGAAGGCCATGGCGACGAACGTGAAGAGCACGTTGACCAGGCCGACGATGACCGAGGATTGGAAGGAGTCCTGCACCCCAACCCCCGCGGTGGCGAAGATCTTGGTCGAGTAATACATGATGGCGTTGATGCCGCTGAACTGACTGACGGCCATGAGGACGATGGCGACGACCAACGGGCGCCGGTACCGGGGTTGGAAGAGTTCGGAGAAACGTCCGGTGTCGGCGGTATCGCCGAGGCCTTGCTGGATGGCGGCCAGTTCCAGCTGCGCGTGGGAAGCACCACCGACGCGTTCGAGGATTGAGCGTGCGCGGTCCGAATGGCCGGCGCCGACCAGCCAGCGCGGGCTTTCCGGGACGAAGAACAGCAACGCGACGAGCACCAGGGCAGGGAGGACTTCGGCGGCGAGCATCCAGCGCCAGCCTTGGCTGGTGTTCCAGGTGTCATCGCCGAGGGCTTGGATGCGGGCGTTGATGAAGAGGGTGAGGAAGATGCCCAGCACGATGCCCAACTGGAACAGCGATCCGAGCAGCCCGCGGCGCGCCGCGGGGGCGAGCTCGGCGATGTACACCGGGCAGATCATGGACGAGGCGCCGATGCCGAGGCCGCTGATAAACCGGGCGATGAGGAACTGGGTGAAGGTGGCGGGGATGGCGGAGAGCACGCCGCTGGCCGCATACAGAATCGCGCAGAGAAAGAGGACGGAGCGGCGTCCGAACCGATCGCTGAGAAACCCGGCGCACATGGCGCCGGGGATGCATCCCAGGATGGCGCTGGCACCGGCGATCCCCTCCTGCACCGAGTTGAGCTGGAAATGGGCTTTGAGGTACTGGTTGGCGCCGTTGATGACCGCGGTGTCGTAGCCAAAGAGGAAACCGCCGGTGGCAGCCACCAGGGTCACGAGCACGAGTGTCGACGAGGTCTTGGGGGTCGAGTTCATGGGAGGCCGGTGCGGACCAATGCCTTCAGGGTGGCGCATTCGCCGCCTGCGGTGCGGTCACCCTGCGGGCGCACGGAATACGAGCCGACGGCGGCGGGGACGATGAACGTTTCGGCGAAGTGCACGACGAACGGGGCGAAGGCGCTGTCGGGGCTTTCCACCACCGCCTCTTCGCCCTGCACGAGGTTGAGCACATTCACCCCACCGCCGGTGTGGTGTGGCACGGGGGCGGTGAACCAGTGCCGGCGCGTCTCGATGAACTCACGCGCGTGCAGGCCGGTGCGTTCTTCGCGCCAGCCGGGTCCGGAGGCGAGGGGTTGGAACTGGTTGACCAGTTCGCGGCGCGTCCATTCCGTGGTGCGATCCCACTGGAGATTGGCCAGACCGTGGTCGAGGTGGATGGGGCGCGGGCGGCCATCGAGTCCCAGGCGGCCCCAGTCCCACATTTTGAAGGTGAAGATGTAGGGCGTGGCACTGATCTCGAGGACCATGGAGTTCGCTCCGCTGCAGTGCGCGGTGCCCGCGGGGATGAGGAAGTGATCGTGGCGACGTGCCGGCCACGACTGCGCGTAGCGCTGCGCATCGAACGGAGCGCCGCCTGCCTGGGCGGTGCGGAGGTCGCGGGCCATGGCCGCGGGATCGATTCCCTCGCGCAGTCCGAGGTAGACCTGGGCATCTGGTCCGGCATCGAGCAGGTAATAGCTCTCGTCCTGCGTGTAGTGCATGCCGAAGCGCGACTGGATGTATTCGGTGAGCGGATGCACCTGGAACGACAGGTTGCCGCCGCCCATGGTGTCGAGCAGGTCGAAGCGGATGGGGAACTCGTCGCCGAAGCGGGCGTGCACGGCGTCCCCGAGCAAGGCGCGGGGTTGGTCGAAGACCAGATTGAGCGCGGGGATTTCCATCCGCGCCGTGCCGAAGTCGAGAAGGAGGCTGTTCTCCTCGGGCACCCCGTCGAAGCACCAGCCGTAGTTGGGCGTGCCGCGGTCCAGGTCGCAAACCTCTTTCATCCACTGGCCGCCCCAGGGAGCGGGGTCGAAGAAAGGAACCAGTCGGAAGGGGCGGGTGGCCGCGTGTCGCAGGGCACGTCGGATGTCCTCCCCGCGCGCGAGCTTCGGCGTGATCGGATCGTGCGTATCGAGCAGGAAATCCCAGCGCCGGATCAGCGGGCGTTTCCAGCGATCGCACACGCGCCAATCCACGAAGAACGCACGTTTGTAGCGCTCGGCCGCGGTGGTGCGCTGCGGGGGCGTGCCGAGATTCCAGGACTCATTGCGACGGAACCGATTCTGCGCTTCCCACCGCGAAAGGTCGGCGTAGAGGAGAAGGTCCCCCTCGTGGACGAGGGTCGCTCCGCAGCCGATGATGAGGACCAGTCCGGACCGGAATTCCTCGACCTTTCCCACGGCGGTGGCGAGGCGTGCGGGATCGAAATACTCGTCGAGCGTGAGCCCGCAGAGGAACCCGAAGACCGGGTCTGCACCGCCGATAAAAGGTTCCACCATCCGCTCGATGGCGGTGGAGGCGCGCATGAGGTCGGCGACCCGGACGAGATGGGCCGGGCGCAGGCGGGATACCAGGGCTTCGGCGACGGCATCCTCATGGACGCCGGCGTAGCATTCCACGGTGATGACCGTGCGGGCTGCCGCCCGGTCGCGCACGGCGTCCTTGATTCGGGCGACAATGGCGTCCCAGCCGCACGCGCAACCCTCATGTGGGGCGGGGACGGGCAGGGTGGGGAAGCGGTCGTAGTTCGGACGTCTCATGCTGCGGTGGGAAAGAGGCTGGCCATGCCGAGGAGGGCGGCGTCGTCGCCGAGGCGCGCCGCGCGGACCTTGGGGCGGCCCCAGGGGGTCCAGGCATGTTGCGCGACGTGGCGTCGGATTCGGGGCAGGACGAAGGCGCGACTGCGCATGATGCCGCCGCCGAGGACGACGCATTCCGGGTCGTAGGCGTGGATGAGGGAAACCAGGGTGGAAGCCCAGACCGCCACGGCGTGATCGCGCAATTGGCGCGCGAGGCGGTCGCCTTGACTGGCGGCGTGGAAGACCGCGGCGTAGTCGAGCACGCGCGTGTGGGCCAGGGCGCTGGTGTTGAAACCTTCGGCGGCCCGTGCGTGACGAGGCAGGGCCCAGGTTGAGGCGAGCGTTTCGGCGCAGCCGACGTTGCCGCAGGGACAGGTTGCGCCGCCGACTTGCGCGGTCCAGTGCCCGCCCAGGCAACCGGCCTGTCCGTGCTGCCCGCGCAGCGGCACGCCATCGATGATGGCCGAGGTGCCGATGCCCGTTCCCAGCGTCATCATGACGGCGCTGCGCGTGCCGCGGGCGGCGCCGAAGGCCCATTCGCCGGCCAGGGCGGCGTTGGCATCGTTGCAGAGACGCACCGGGAGACTGAGGCGATCCGCGAGGGATCCAGGCAGACCCAGACGCGGGGCGTCATCGAACTTGCCCGCGGGAGTGGACAGGATGCGTTCGGTGCCAGGCTCGATGATGCCGGGGAAGGCAAGTCCGAAGCCCTGCACCTCGCGCAGGTCGATCCCCGCCTCGCGGCAGCACCGCCGAGCGGCGCGGATCAGGCGGTCCAGTGCGGGACCGAGGCCGTCGCCGGCCTGCGCGGGGATCTCGGCGCGGGCCAGGAGGCGTCCTGAGCGAACCACGCCGAGCTTGATGCGCGTGCCCCCGGCATCGCAGCTGAGAAACGCGGGAGCGGGGGTGGTGTTCATGGGCGTCCGTCGCCTCGGCGCAGGTCGAGGGTGAGCGTGAAGCGTGAGCTCACGTAATGGACTTCGGCGAACTCGATGGGCCGTCCGCCCTGGTCGAGGACGGTGTGCGAGCGCAGCAGGAGCGGGGCTTGGGGGGTGACCGCAAGGCGCCGGGCCATGGTGGTGGTGGCGGCGACGGCGACGAACTCCTCATGGGCATTGTCGGCGATCGCTCCGGTGGCTTTCTCGAGCACCTCGTACAGCGGGCCGGAGAAGTCCTCGCCGCCGGTCAGCCCGAGTCGCGGGTGGAACCAGGATCGGGAATGCAGGATGGGTCGGCCATCCCAGCCACGCAGGCGATCCAGTCGCCAGGCCCGGGTCCCGGACCTGATCTGGAGGGCGGCGCTGGCGCGGTCGTCGGGCACGAGGAGTTGGTAGTCGTGCGAGAGGTTTTTGATCTGCACGCCCTTGCCCGCCATCTCGCGGGAGAAACTGCGCCAGGCGGTGATGCCGGATTCCGAGGGGCGCCGTGCGACGCGGGTGCCGACCCCGGCCCGACGCTCCAGGATGCCCTCGGTGACGAGGCGCCCCAGCGCGGCGCGCATGGTGCCTCGACTGACGCCGAAGCGGTTGGCGAGGGTGATTTCGTCCGGGAGCAACGCACCGGCCTGGTACTCGCGCTTCCCGATGAGTTCCCGGACCGCGTGCTCGACGCGGGCGTGGAGTGGAAGACGACGTCCGTCCTTCGACACGTTTCCCATTTGTTTGAACATTCACAGGAAGGCGCGGAATCCCGGCAAGGGAATTGTCGCGGGATCCGTGCCGGGGATGCGCTCGCCCCCGGCCGGCCGGCCGGGGAGCTGGGCTGAGGCCCGCCGCGCGGCGTGGCGCCGCATGCTTGTCCTGCGCCTCCGGCTCCCCTAAACAGGGCGCCCATGCACTTCCGCCATACCGGCCTGGCCTGGGTCTGTGGGATCGGCGTGACCCTCTCCGCGGTCGGCGCGACCTCTTCCCTGGATCGGCCCGCCCTGGTGTTCACCAACGCCTCCTGCCGTTTGGAGGTGGATCTTCGTGGCGGGGCGGTGGGTCTGTTCCGGTTGGACCCCGACCCAAGCGGCGTGAATCCGCTGCAATGGGGGACGCCGAAGGTCGGGGATCAGGCGGTTCGCGGTTTCGGTCATTTTCTCTGTCTGGATCGCTGGGGGCCCGCCTCGGAGGCGGAAGCGGCGAAGGGCATGCCGTACCACGGCGAGGCGGCCAGCGTGGTGTGGACGGCGAGCCAGGAAGTGGCATGGAACCACACTCGATGGGAAGGCGGGATGGCGGCGCGGCTGCCCTTGGCTGGGTTGTCGGTGCGCCGGCGCATCGAGATGTCGCGGCAGGAGGCAGCGTTCGTGGTGCACGAAGAGGTCACCAACGAGAACCCGCTCGGTCGGCTCTACAACATGGTGCAGCATCCCACCATCGGCGCGCCGTTCCTGGATGCGCATACGGTGGTGGATTGCAACGGTCGCCGTGGGTTCGCGCAGGGCGGCGCGCTACCGCATCCCGAGGAACCTTCAGCCTACTGGCCACGGGCATTGACGCGCGACGGAGTGTCCGTGGACGTGCGGCGTTTGGGGGCGGACCCGGAGCCGAACGTGGTCACCTATGCGATCGAGGACGAGCTCGGCTGGGTCACGGCGACCAGTCCGACGCAGGGGCTGATCCTGGGTTATGTCTGGAAGGCGTCCGATTATCCCTGGGTGAGCCACTGGCGGGACGTGCGCGATGGTCAACCTTCGGCGCGCGGGCTGGAGTTCGGCACCACCGGACTGCACCAGCCGTATCCCATCCTGGTCCGCCGGGGCGCGGTGTGGGGGCGCCCGGTGTATGAGTACCTCGACGCCGGTCAGACCGTGCGGAAGAGCTACCTGGGATTTCTCGTGCGTGCTCCCCAGGATTTCGTCGGGGTCGGCACGCTGACGTGGGCGGGCGGCAAGCTGACCTTGCATGAGCGGGGCGGGGCCGGACGCGAGATTGCGCTGGCGGTGGACACCTTGAGCCTGCAGTGAGGCCATCCGAGACGACCATGGGTTACCGATTTCGAGTTCTTGCGGGTGGGCTGTCCTTTTTGGTGGCCGGCCTGGTGATGGTCACGGCCCAGGTCCCGGAAGGCACCGCACCCAAGGTGGCCGAGGGATTGGAACTCACGCGTTGGGCACGTGAGCCCATGCTGCGCAGTCCGGTCGCGTTGTCCTTCGACGACACCGGGCGCTTGTACGTGGTGGAGACGGCCCGGCGCGGGACGGTCGACATCGACATCCGGTCGCATCCGGACTGGTTGCTCGACGATCTGGCGAACCAGTCGGTGGACGACCTGCGCCGGTTTTTCCGCACGCGGATGGCTCCTGAACGCAGTGCGGAGAACGCGGGTTGGCTGCGCGATTGGAACGGCGACGGCAGCCACGACTGGCGCGATCTCACCACCGTGAAGGAACGCGTGCACCGGCTCGAGGACACCGCTGGCGGGGGCAAGGCGGATCGTGCGGTTGTGTTTGCGGAATCGTTCCACGAAGAGATCACCGGCGTCGCGGCCGGCGTGATGCCGTGGGGGAGGGACGTTTTCGTCACCGTGTATCCGGATCTTTGGCGTCTGCGAGACACCAATGGCGACGGGGTCGCGGACACGCAGGAGTCGGTGGCGCGCGGGTTTGGGGTGCACGCCGCCTTCGATGGCCACGACCTGCACGGGCTGACCGAGGGTCCTGATGGGCGCATCTATTTCTCGGTGGGCGACAACGGGTTTTCGGTCACCAATCGCGAAGGGCGCGCCCTGCATTATCCGAACACCGGCGGTGTGCTGCGCATGAATCCCGACGGATCGGAGCTCGAGGTGTTCGCCAGCGGCCTGCGGAATCCGCAGGAGATCGCCTTCGACGAGTTCGGCAACCTGTTCGCGGTGGACAACGATGGCGACCTGGCCGGGGAGCGCGAGCGGTTCGTCGTGATTCCCGAAGGCAGCGACGCGGGCTGGCGTTTGCACTGGCAGTTCCGCGACCCCGGTTGGGCGCGGCAGACCCGGCAGCCGGACTACAATCCCTGGACGGACGAGAAGATGTGGGTGCCCTATTTTGCCGGGCAACCCGCGCATCTCGTGCCAGCACTGACCAACTACTCCGTCGGCCCGGGCTCGTTCAAATACAACCCGGGCACGGCGCTGAACGAGCGGTATCGAGGGCATTTCTTCCTCATCCAATTCCCGGTGGCCAAGGTGACCGCCTTTCAGGTGCGCCCGCGTGGCGCAGGGTTCGAAATGGTGAACGAGCACACCCTGCTTTCCGGGATGATGGCGTCGGCGGTGAATTTCGGTCCGGACGGCGCGTTGTACGTGGGTGACTGGGACGGGATGTGGACTCCGAGCGGCAAGGGATCGATCTGGAA
>JADLFD010000006.1 GCA_020845805.1 Verrucomicrobiales bacterium
CACCCTGGTTCCAGGCCGCATCCGGAAAGGGGTGATCCTCGAAGTCGTAGGTCACGCAGGCGTAGCCGGGGAGAAGTCCGGTGTGATCGCGGAGTTTTCGCACCCAGTTGCCGGGATGATCGGGGTCGGGGTTTTCGTTGTGCACCCAGGTGGCCATTTGTCCGAACAAATGCTTTCCATGGCCGAGTCCGCGAAGCGTGGCCAGGAGGTCGGTCGCCGACTGCGCCGGCGTGCTCCAGGGAATCAGGGTGAGGATCAGCCAGCCCAGGACGGTCGTCCAGAACCCGGCTCCGGTTCGGGGGACACGCACGGAGACGGACCGGGTGGTGCGCGCGATGGACTCCGCAGGGCATGAGGGCATGGTTCCGCAGGATGGCCTAGGCGAGGTGATCGGCGCCATTCCCTCCTTCCTCTCGCGGTGATCGCCTCTGCTGGGGTCGTCGTGGGTCGATGGCATCAGGGTCGGCGGACACGGAAGAAGCGGCCGGGGCCGGAGATCGGCACTCGGCACTCGAGCGAGTCGCCGTGAAGGGTGGCGGCGGGTTCGACGGGGGTCCAGTGGGTCAGATCGGTGGAGCTTTCCAGTACGTCGGCCGGTCCGCCCGCCGCGGGCCAGGCGAGGCGCAGGAGGCCGAGTTCCACGGACACCGCCAGGCTGGGGGCGCGGCCATGATCGAGGGTGACCTCGAACGAGTCGATCCAGGCGAGGTTGGCCTGCGTGGGATCGATGCCCATCCAGAAACCGATGCGGGCGGGGGAGCCATCGCCCAAGTGGACGGCGTTGGTAGAGACGGGGAGGAAATCCACGCCGTTGGTGCTCCAGAATCCCTGGTAGAGATCCCCCTTCTTGGTCAAGCGGAGCAGGAAGGGAGCGGCGCCGAAGTCGCGTCCCTCGCCGTAGGACTCCATGCGTTGCTCGTTCTCGGCGGTGATGCCGACATTGCGGCCGTCGCCATGGCTGTAGGTGAGGCGCACGTTGTTGTCGGTATCATCCCAAGCCACGACGTGGACGCTGTTGTAGTTCACGGCGGCCGGTTCGTATCGGCGCACGGCGAGGGTGGCGACCCAGTCCGCGGCGTCGGGGGCGGGGATGGAGAACAGGTTGAGTGGGCGGTTGTAGTGTTGCCAGGTGTCGCCGTAGTTGGCGCGCAGTCGGAGCGCGCCATCTCCGGAGAGTTGGTAGTACGACGGGTCGGCGGGCAGGGGATCCCAGCCGGTCGACCAGGAGGTGTCGAAGTCCTCGCGGAACAGCCGATTCTCGGTGCCCTGCACGAGGAAGCGAAGCGTTTGCCTGGTGGTGCCGTGTCGATTGGCGGCAGTGAGGATCGTATCGAAGACGCCGGGTGTGGTGGGCGCTCCTGAGAGGACACCGGAGACAGGGTCGAGGGTGACGCCGGGCGGGAGGCCCTCGGCGGAGAAGCCGGTGGCCCAGTCGGCGACGGCCCGGTGAAGGCAGTCGCGCTGCACGCTGGCCCCGAGCATGGGGGCGCTGAGGAAGACGGGTAGGGGTGCCGGGGTGGAGGCGGCGAAGGTTTCGCGGTACATGAGGACTCCGTCGAGACCGCGGCCGGACGTTTCACGCGTGGAACCGTCGAGCGGGTAGGAGGCGACGAGGGAAGGCATGGGCGAACGCAGGCGCACGGTGGTGCGGGAATGGATTTCCTCCTCCGTGAGTGCGCGATCCCAGAGGCGGACCTCGTCGATGGCGCCACGGAAGGTCTGGTAGACGCTGCCGGCGCCGCCGCCGACGTAGAAGGATTCCGGGGTGGGCGAGCACGGGCCGAGGCCGGTGGCGGTGGCGGAGAGGTGGCCATCGACATAGAGGCGGAGGTTGTCCTGCGCGACAGCGGCGTCATAGCTGAGGGCGAGGTGATGCCATTGGCCGTCGCTCAGCAGTTCGCCACCCCAGACTTCAGCGAGTCCGTTGGTGGTGAGGATTTTTCCACTGGGACGGCGTCCGTTCCAGGCATGCGTTTGCAGGCGCAACGCGCCGCGGTAGTCCTGGACGTGTTCGCGCAGGAGAAGCGTGGTGTCGGTGGGACAGCCGGGATCGGGCCGCATCCAGAGCTCGACGGTGAGGGCGCGGTCGAATTGATGCGCCGGAGTGGCGGGGATCTGCATGTTCTCGTAGTGCAGTTCCTCGTGGAGGCCGGAAAGGAGCAGGCTCTGATCGGTCTCGGTGAGTGGGCTGGCGCGGGGATCCAGTCGACGGTAGTGCAGGTCGAAGTCGCCGGAGGGCATGGGATACAACACGCCGGGGAAGGCGACGTGGACCGCCGAGTCGGGACCGACATCCCAGGCGAACTGGCGGACGCCATTGGACCACCAACTCCAGTAGGTGGTGAGCGTGACGGAGCCCACGAGGGAGGCGCCGCCGTCGTTGGAGCGGCGGTACAAACCAGGAGAGGCGACGAAATGCACTGAGCTTCCGTCCTCGCTGGAGGGGTCGATGGCCACGAGTGGCCACCATCCGCCGAAGAGGCGGCGCGCGGCGGACCAGGAGGAACC
>JADLFD010000007.1 GCA_020845805.1 Verrucomicrobiales bacterium
CTCGGGGCGTGCGTACAACACGGATTTCAGCTATCCGACGATGCGCGATGACTGGGTGTTGAGCGTGAGCGGTACGGTGGCATGGACCTTCAACAAACACATCCAGGCAGAGGCCTCGATTACATATGAAGATGGAGAAAGCAGGGTTCCCAACACTTGGGCGCGGGATTACACCCGCGACGTCGTCGCGATTGGTGTCCGGTACACGTTTCGGTGAGTCGCCACGGGGCGAGCCATCGGTCGATCCCGGTGGGACGAAGGGGGAAGGATCGCGACGGCGGGAGTGGAGTTTGACCCAGCGCATGCTGGTGCTTCCGGCGGTGTTCCTCGGCGGGCTGGTGGCGGTGCTGGCGATGTCCTCCTGGCTGGACCGCCAAGTGCGCGAGGGGGTGTTCTTTCCCCGCATCGAGCGCGAGATTATCGAAGCGCAGCAATCCACGCTGAAGACGTTGGTGGATTTGGAGGCCCAGGAGTTGGGTGCGGCGATCCAAGGTCTGGCCACGGAAGCGGAGAAGCTTGCGGTGATTGAGAAAGACACGGATCCTTTGCGCTTCTTTGCCGATCGCTCGGGATATTTCTTCACCTACCGGTTTGATGGCGTGCGTATCAATGTTCCGGTCAACAAAGCGCTCAACGGCAAGAACACCCTCGACTCCAAGGATCCGAACGGGGTGCGGTACATCGAGGAGTTGATCAAGGCGGCCCGCGACGGAGGCGGCTTTGTGAATTACTCCTTCGAGAAGCCCGGGGCGGGCGTGCAACCCAAGCTGAGCTATGCCTGCCGGATTCCGGGAACTGACTACCTCATCGGTGCCGGGGTTTACATGGACCACGTCCAGGCTGAGGTCGGCGGGGTGAGGTCGGAAGTGGGAGTGCTGGTGCGGCGGTATCAACTCATCCTGCTTGGGCTTTCGGCCCTCATGGGAGCGGTCACCGTGGGTGCTTCGATTTGGATCGCGAGGCGGATCGTGGGCTATCTGCGGGTCATCGGCACGCGATTGGATGGCAGTGCGCGGCAGGTGGACGACGTGGCGCGGCAGGTGGCCGAATCGAGTCAGACCCTGGCCAGTGGCGTGAGCGAGCAGGCGGCGTCATTGGAGGAGACGAGCGCGTCGTTGGAGGAGATGGCCAGCATGACCCGACGCAATTCCGAGAGTGTGGTGCAGGTGACCACGCTGGGACGCGAGGCGCGCGAGGCGGCGGAGCGTGGCGCGCAGGACATGGGCGCGATGAGCCAGGCGATGGAGGCGATTCAGACGTCCAGCCGGGACATCGAGAAGATCCTGCACACCATCGACGAGATTGCCTTCCAGACGAACATCCTGGCGTTGAACGCCGCGGTGGAGGCGGCGCGGGCCGGGGAAGCCGGGATGGGATTTGCGGTGGTGGCGGATGAAGTCCGCAACCTGGCCCAGCGCAGCGCGAAGGCGGCGCGGGATACGGCGGAGAAGATCGAGAGTGCGGTGGCGACCACGGGCGAGGGAGTGGGGTTGAGCCGGAAGGTGGCCGGCCGGCTGCAGGAGATCGTGGTCAAGACGCGCGAGGTGGATGAACTCACCTCGGGGGTGTCCACCGCGTCCAGGGAGCAGACCACGGGGATCACGCAGGTGAACGCGGCGATCACGCAGATCGACGGGGTCACGCAGAATTCCGCGGCGGCGGAGGAGGAGACGGCGGCCGCGGCGCAGGAGTTGCGGTCCCAGGCGACGGCGCTGAAGGAAGCGACCGTGGAGTTGGGACGACTGATCGGTTGAGGGGACCGGGTCTTTGCTCAACGCCGGCGCGGTGCCTGAACAGGGCGCGCGTCGGCGCCTTTTTTTTTGCCCACCACGCACCCCCAACTTGGCCTGCACGCCTGGTTCCCGGGGGAAAGCCGTGGGAAAGGTGCTCGCCTCTTTGGTTGAGACGTTCAACGGGACGAAAGCGAGGGAGGGGAGGCCGTGGTGTTGAGTTGGCGCACTGGCGTAGTGGGGTTTGCAGCGTCTTCGATCAAGTTCTGATAAAATTAAGGTGGGGTAATCCTTCACCCTGCCGATGACATGAAGTGAGTGAGAAAACGCGGAAAGCGCGAAGTTCGAAAGCGTCCTCCGCAAGCTGGCGCGGGGGAGTTCCCTGGTGCTTTTCCGCGAAGCAGATTGGTGGACGCAGGGTGGTGAGGACCGAGAGTCGTGCCCACCGGACAGACTCCAGCCACCCAACGATGCTTGAGGGCTGGGTGCGGAGCGGGAGCGGTACGGTCGCAAGAACCTTTAACTAGCCAATCCAGGCAGAGGCCTCGGTGACTTATGAAGACGGAAAGGGCAGAGCTCCAAACCCATGAGCGCGGGATGACCCCCGCGACCTCGTCATCCATGATCTCCGAGGGAAGCTTCGGTGACTCGCCCTGGGGCGAGCCTTCGGCTGATTCGAGCGGTCCGGCGGTGGATCGTTCGCGACGGCGGGACTGGAGTCTGACCCAGCGCATGCTGGTGCTTCCGGCGGTGTTCCTCGGCGGCTTGGTGGCGGTGCTGGCGGTGTCCGCCTGGCTGGACCGCCAGGTGCGCGAGGGGGTGTTCTTCCCACGCATCGAGCGCGAGATCATCGAAGCGCAGCAATCCACCCTTAAGACCCTGGTCGATTTGGAGGCCCAGGAGTTGGGCGCGGCGATCCAGGGTCTGGGTACTGAAGCGGAGAAACTGGCGGTGATCGACAAGGACACGGATCCGCTGCGGTTTTTCGCCGATCGCTCCGGGTACTTCTTCACCTATCGGTTCGATGGGGTGTGCATCAACAGTCCGGTGAACCGCGCCCGGAACGGGAAGAACGCGCTGGACGCCACGGATCCGAACGGGGTGCGGTACATCGAGGAGTTGATCAAGGTGGCCCGCGACGGAGGCGGCTTTGTGAATTACTCCTTCGAGAAACCCGGAGCAGGCGTGCAACCCAAGTTGAGCTATGCGTGTCGGATTCCGGGAACGGACGCCATCCTCGGAGCCGGGGTCTACATGGACCACGTCCAGGCTGAAGTCGACGGGGTGAGGTCGGAGGTGGGAGTGCTGGTGCGGCGGTATCAACTCATTCTGCTTGGGCTTTCGGCCCTCATGGGGGCGGTCACCGTGGGTGCTTCGATTTGGATCGCGAGGCGGATCGTGGGCTATTTGCGGGTCATCGGCACGCGATTGGATGGCAGCGCGCGGCAGGTGGACGACGTGGCGCGGCAGGTGGCGGAATCGAGTCAGACCCTGGCCAGCGGGGTGAGCGAGCAGGCGGCGTCGTTGGAGGAGACGAGCGCGTCGCTGGAGGAGATGGCCAGCATGACGCGTCGCAACTCCGAGAGTGTGGTGCAGGTGACCACGCTGGGACGCCAGGCGCGCGAGGCGGCGGAGCGCGGCGCGCAGGACATGGGCGCGATGAGCCAGGCAATGGAGGCGATTCAGACGTCGAGCCGGGACATCGAGAAGATCCTGCACACCATCGA
>JADLFD010000008.1 GCA_020845805.1 Verrucomicrobiales bacterium
CATTCATATGCAATTCTGAGCGTTCTTCCCGACTCCGGAGAGCGTTTCGAACCCTGTCATGGAAGCCGGCCGGGACGCCCTTCCAGTGCGGATGTCACCCAGCCCATTCTGTTCTGCTGCCAGGGGCAATCGGACTTCGATGACGGGGTGCTAAGCCGTGAACATCCTAGAGCCGGGTATCGGGCCGCGGGGTAATGCCTACGGCCAGCATCCATTAGGCATCCTCAATCCTCCGGGCTCTTGGAAACCTGCCTGATCAGGCCTGCATTCCAGGCAGAGTGTTGATACTCGGACCCAATTGCTGGCTCTGATCCCGTACATTCAAGGGGTGCTCGAAGCGCCGCTCATATCCCAAGTCCTTTAGTTAGCTAGAGGCAAAACGCGATAGAAATAGTTATTTGTCTTTGACAGTACATCAATATAATCTAAGTGAGCATTGTAAAATGTTCCTAAGAAAATTGAAGTCCAGTTTTTCAAGTCATCGGACCTCTCTAAGCGGAAGAGTTGGTGTATCGGGCCTTCCAATTCTATAGACACTGAATCTTTGTCTGGATAAACGGAAAGGCCTACACGTATCGGAGATGACGCTATATAATAACGAAAGCGACGAGTAGATTGTCCTTGGTAAGCAAGTGTGTAGGTGCGGCCGGCCGTTCCCTGAAATGGTAGCCAGCTGCCATCTGGCGACGCATGATACCACCAGAAACCGACACCCATACTATTCGTTCCGTCGATAGGTTCCACATGCACGAGCCCGGATATGGGTAATTTCCAGTCCCAGTACAGGACACGATCTGCAGAGAGGCTTCCGTCGCTATCGTAGCCTCCGGATCCCTTTGTTGGCTCCACGACAAGTTCACCTGCGATATCTGTCAGTAAGGGGCGACAATCCCAACGACCGGCTAGAGATCCTGGCTCAAGTTGTATCGCGAATGAGAAGTCAACAGCTCTCGTTGCGTATACACAGACCACGAGTTGTTCCCCGGCTTTCAGTAGCAAGCCAGTCGAGCCTGCACTAATCGTGGTGGCGAGATTTGACGGAGATTCCAGATACACTCTATACTCAACGCTTTCTGTCGGACCCTTTGGAATAACCCTCGCAAGGCCAAATTCGGGCGCTGTCCACTTATACCAAAGCCTTCCGTGCGTTGCGCCCGCTGAATAGCCTTGAACAAGCACCTCCGGGCCCTCGAGTCGTATACTGCTCTCATAAGTCGAATTGGGGATCGGCCACTGGGGAACCTCCTCAAACTGGATTGCGTTGACTACAGGGTCTTTAAATGCCTCCAGACGAAGCCAGTAAGTTACGCCTTGCTCAACCCTATACTCATATACTTGACCTTGGTTAAGGCCTCCATGGCAGTAAAGATCATTGCGAGGAATTCGGCGAAGATCGGAGAGGTTGGTGCCGGTATAGACTTCCGGCAAAGCAGCTGGTTCACAAAGACTGACTGAGGGAATCTGGATAGTAACAAGCCCAGTTGTGGACGCCGTCCAACGCCACCATAAGGTCTTTGCGCGCGGGGGGGCATGCCAGGTCGTTGGTTCTCCGAATTCGATGTCCGCCTGCCAGAAGCGCGCCACCAACACGGCCGAGGGTCCTTTGAGGGCAATTGCGTTATCGAAAGCGTCTCCCTCGGTTTCCCCCTCTAGCCTAGCCGTCCACTCGCCTAAACTTTGTCGGTTGTCGGTCGTGCTGGCGACCAATTGGTAAGTGCCAGGTAATACATGGGCAGTCAGACCCGAGTCAGGTGTTGCGGTGAAGGCAAGTTCCTCTAAAGCATCCAGTTCGGTGCCTCGATACAGCTTCATAGTACATTCATGCCCACAGCTTCTAAAGAATGATTGAACCCGGAGTGTGCTTGTAGCGTTGACCTCGAATTCCCACCAAAGCGAGTTCTGTGCTAGGTCACTGCTATTGTAATCTTCCGCGGTGTCGAGAGGCGCACAGCCAAATGTTATTGGGCGCATTCCTCCAGACTCTGGAATAGCAACGTGTTCTCGCAGCGCAAACGTGTTGTTTAAGGATGCTGGAAAAATGTTGAGTATAACAGGACCTTGGTTAGTGTCCCCAGCCCTGCGCAGAAGGGCAATCTGGTATTTTGTCCCCGCAGATGCTCTAAATCTCAGCGACCCGGAGTTCGAGTCTGCCACTTTTGTAAATCCCAGTTCTGTGCCCTTCAGGAATACCGCGCACGCGGCCTCTGAGGTAACATACAACAATCGTTCGCTATCAGGAAACCAGTTAGTCCATTCCCACCAGGCTGTTCCCAGCACGTCGTCCCCGAACATGGTCTCCTCAAATGGCTCACGGCTCGTTCCCGCGAGAGTACGAATCCAGCCATCAGTTCTTGGTCCACTCATTAAGCTGTAGTCGCTTAATGGGGGTCTATTCTCGAAAGAGTCGTTTGGAGGTCCTACGAGAAAGTGACGCGATTCAGTCGCAAAAATAAGGCCATCGTTTCGCCACCCTCGGACTCGGATCTCATAGGAGCCCTGTTCTAGATAAGAGAGTGATCCAACGAATGAGGGTGCCGCCTCCTTTGACGAGACTCTCGCTAGGGTCGGCCCAGGCTGCCAAGCTTGTGAGCCTTGGAATCGGGACTCCAGGATTGCTTCCACTATTTGTTGGTCGGCTTCTGTTGTAGCGGGTGCAAGGACAACTGGAACCTCGGAGTTCCAAGAGAAAGCTTCGGACTCTTTAGGGGCGGCGAGGCTGAGGCTAGTAAAATCATCTTGCAATAGAATCGACTGAAAGTCCGGCTCTCCCGTGTTAAAAAAGGCCAGAGTATCAAGGGAGAAGTAGTAGGTCGTTCCACGAGTAACTTTATAAGTAAGAGATGTCCAATAGAAAGGTAGCTCAGCATTTGACGAAAGAGCCAGTTCTTCAGACCCCTTGAGTTTAGAAAGCCCTCCAGTATCAGTATCTACCCAGACTGCGCGAACGACCCAGATGTACGGATAATGGCGTAGAACTAGTCGGCCGTCAGTTGGGGCTTTCCAAGTCCACCATAGGCTGCCCGAAAGGGGCATGGGTGGCAGGGTCGGGGGAGGCACAAGATCTGTGTGTTCCCCAGGGTCATGAGTCGAGCGGAGATTCGATGCGGCATATAGTCCCTGACCGACCGGAAGCTGCGGGGCTTGGGTCCTGGCATCGTTGGTATTACCAGCGGTTATATGAAGAACAAATTGAGCCCCTTCTACCGCAGAAATCTGGATTGTGTAACGCTGACCGGCATCGGCTTTAACGATTGGAGTACCCACTCCGTTCCAGGTTGTTGGTGCCTTCTGCAATGACTCTAGGGATTCTCCAACGAACACGGAAGGGTACACTCCGCCGCTCATAGGCCCGACCAGGTTGATCATTACTTCCTCGCTGCGCTCAGCAATCCATGTCCACCACAGAGTACGCTGTGCGGCTGAGCCAATGCCCGTAAGAAGGGGCTCCCCGGGTTCACGTGAAGCCGAGGACGGCATAACTATTTGCTCCAACAGGGGTAGGGTCTTGATGACTTTGCGATTAGCAAAGGCATCGTTTAGTAGATCGGGAGTCCACGAGACGCTTAGTCGTAGTTCGACATCCACCCAATCCATTGAGTCCGCCGCTCGGACAATCAAAGTGTCACCTGCCATTGCCTTGCAGCTGTGCGCCGCCATGCTATCGGCTCCGTCTCCCGGTTGGGCCGGCACGAGTTGGCTCAGACTGTCTCCTCGGAAGACATCGATTCTTGGAGTATTCGGGTAATCACGCGCGCCGCGCAGAACTTGATCCGAACGCGAGACTTTGAAGGCTACACTGCCGTTGTCAGGTGCCTTCCATTTCCACCATACCGATCTGTCAAGAGAATCATTCGTTGGGGTCGCTGCGGCCGGCTCGTCCGGCTCAACTGTGGTGTCCTTAAGCTGGAAAGCGACTGTGCCGGAGGTCGGCAAGAGCAGCCTGTCTTTGAAATCATCATTCTGGGGAGAAGGTGAGCTTTGGCCTACATGGAAGTGAATCTGCTCACTTTGATCTGGCACCGGCATCTGAAGTGGCGTCACCGCCACCCAGTACTCGACGTCAGGATTCGCCTCAAATCGGATAGCGTCTGGGGACGACTGCTTCGGCGTGATTGCAGATTGCGGACCGGAGTCAGTTCCATAGAACACCCGAGCAAGAACATTTGTAGGATGGAAAATTGTTGCCTCGCATATTTGATCTGGCCTCCAGCGCCACCACAGGGTTCCGTAGGGCAGCGGGAGGTCTCCCCAAAGTCGCCGCGCTTCCAGGGGCTCTGAAGTTGCGCCTGCGAGATTGGGAATGACTTCTACGCTACCTTCATGGGGAACGACAATCGCGTCGGCGATTGCGTCATTGGCAGGAGGTGTGTCGATGACTGTGAAGGTTGGGGATTGTATCTTATACACGTCACCGGAGGCGTAGTGTACATCAGCGACTGTGTAGTACGTGCCCGAGGCGGGAGGAATCCAAGTGGCTTTGTATGGGCGATGCGTGTCTTCAGCGTGAACCAAGCTGAGGTTTTGCGCAGGCACACTAGGAACGTAGAAAATAACTTTGGTAACAGGAGAGCCTAGATCTTTCGCGCTGACAGAGAGGTCGATGCTTTGGCCGCGCAGGTACGTCGCCTCGGATGTTGGGTAAACAAAATGTGAATCATAAGTGGCGAGTCGAAGATAGAAATCGCCGCGTTCTTGTGGGTGAAAACTACTAACACGAAGAGCATATCTTAGTCCTTTGCGAACTGGCACCCCTGCTGCTGCATTGCCCACTCGCTTAAGGGATGGCATGTCGGATCCTGAAAGCACTTCCACTAGGAACTCCTCGGAGAGCTCGATTGGATACCGGCGCTTTGCGTGTGCAAATAGTAACCCGTCGTGGGATGCAAGGTAATCCCACCATACACTGGCGCCTGTCTCATGGTCGCCTGGTGGAAAGGGTTCGTCTGCCTCGACCGTGGCTCCTAGGAGCGAACCGATGACTGGGTTCGACGCCTCCGTAATTGTATGGCGGGCGCTAAAGGCGTCGTTGGTCGGAGGTGGAATGTAGTCAAGAGAGAGAATCGCTTCGGCGTTCTGAATCTCTTCAGTTAGGATTGCAATCTGATAGGTGTGTCCGGCGGTTACAGGGACTTCTATCGTGCCATCGTCACGTTGGCCACCGAGGAGTCTTAGGGAGGAGAGTTCATCGCCGCTGAATACTAGAACAGACTTCCGGAGGAACTCGCTCCCACGCGCGGATATTTGTACTCCTCCATCCGCTGGTGCGATCCACGTCCACCATAGTGAACTAACTGAGATGCGATCGCCCATTTCATCTGGCAAACTGACTTCGATGCTCGCATCCTCGATTGTTGTACCAGCCATGGAAGCATGCGCAACCGCGTGTTCACCGTGCAGCGGCGTGCGATGGAGGAATGCGTCGTTCGGCGGTTGAGCTACAATTGAGGGCTCCTGGTTTAATAGGAGCAGGACTGCCGCAATTCGGAAGAAACGAGAGATTTTGCCTGGTTGGTCTACAACAGAGCATTCGCCACGCATAATGATGGGGAGTTCTGGGGCTTTTGGCATACTGGCCATCGCGTTCGACGTCCCAGTATCATACGCGCGCGTGGTGGCAAGTTCCTTGTGGCAGACGGAACTGTATACGACACATGGATTTAGTCATTGTCGCGGAGCGATTGAGTCAAATGGTTTGGATACCGGTCCTCGAGTCGTCACCCCGAGGGGCGAATGCAGGCTACCGCTTTTGAAAGACTGCGCAGAGTGGCGTTTAGGAGCAGTGAAGGAGTCTCACGGAGGCTGGTGTCCCGAAGATCTCTTCAATGCTCTCGACAAACAACGCCAGCAGAGTGAGGGCCGTTTTCTTCGCACCCATCTCTTGCCTCGTTGGGGTTTCCAAGTAAGGCTCTTTCTGCCCGGAGATTACCAATGGCGCGTAGGTGCGCCTCGGTACTCCGCGCATACTGGAGGACGTCCGCAGCGGTCCCGACTTTATTCAGGAGACGGTCCGCGTTTCCATCTCTCTTGCGAGGCTTCGAAGTTCACCAGCCCGCAGAGGCAGCGGTGGGCTGTAGTTGTCTTAGGTCTGTGCGACGGAGAGTGGCGTGCGGTGCTGGCGTCGGGCTCAGATTGGCTCCAGCACTTTGCGGAATTCGCCAGGTACGTGTGCTTTGCCGTGGACATGCACGGGCACAGAGCGTGGGAGCATGATGTACACCATGACGGCAGGAAGGTGTCGGTCGGGGACAACTTCAGTCTGAGCATGGGACCACACAGTCTGCGGGAGTCAGTTGCAGCAGAGGGTAAGCATGAGCACGATATGACCACTCTGGACCACCTCCAGCTTGAAGGTGAAGTCGTGCTGGCGTCGGGCTTTGTACGATGAGTCTTTATAGGTTTTCATCAGTCACGAGGTGCCTGGTTCTTTCTCCATCTTTTCGGCACAACTTGAGCGGTGGGGGAACGGACGTGGGCTGACGGCGGGGCGTATCGGAGTTCCTGATCCCGGAGTGCGTTGGTGATGGAGCATGAATCGGTGGAAAGGATGCGGATGGGCGGTTCGGGAGGCGGCACGTCCTGATGCGGTGGATGCGGCGCCAGAGCTCGGGGTGGGGAGCGGCGGTGTAAAAACCAGGAAACGATGGCGATGCGGCCTCCCACGATGAGAATGACCATCCCGACCATCATCAGCGGGGTGGGTAGGAGAGAGTAACCCTACTCGCTGCGTCTCTTTTTGCCGGGAGGGAGATCCGGATGACATTCGGATCATCGAGAAGTCGAATGGGACGGGAGTGTGGACTGGTCGGCGTGCGCCACGCTTCGTCTCATGGTGAACGGACGCGAAAGAGCCGCATCGGATGGGGCGTGAGGTCTGTTTCGAATTCGAAATACGGCGCTGCGGAATGGTTGGTTCGGACTGGGATCCACGTTTGCAGGTCCTGGGTGGCTTCGATGACCTGGGGGTAACCAGCGCGACCGGCAAGACGCACATGAAACCTCCCGAGCGCGACCGCTGGCGGCTCGGCAAAACGGTGGACGCGGTCCCCGGTGAGTTGCGCCACGGAAGAAACGGAGACGCCATCGATGGAGTCAAGCCACCCTGCCACCCACAGATTCCCATCCGGCCCTTCTTCGATGGTGTAGGGTGGACGCGTGAATCCCTGATCCAGGCCGAAATCCGGATCGAGCTCACCCGACGAGGACAATCGCGCTATCGATGGACGCATCCGTCCATTGATCTTCGAGAATTCACCTACCACCAAGACTCGACCGCTCCCGTCGAGGGTGAAGTTGGTTATCTGCGCCGGCCCACCCCATGGATCGGCGGTTTCCGGCACAACAAATGCCTCGTCCAGTCGCCCGTCCGGCAGCAGGCGGTAGCAGGCGTTGTCCCGAGCGCCCCTGCCGCCGGGGAAGGTGATGCCGGACAAGACCAGGACTCTCCCCTGATTATCAACCGCGACTTGGGAGACGTTGGTCATCGACAGGCCTTTCGGATCGAAGGTTGGATCGATGGATCCGTTGTGGTGGATCCGCGCCAATCCCGGACGCGGCAGACCGGATATGTGTCGGAATGCTCCGCCCAGGACATACCCGCCGTCCGGTGTTTGGGCCAGGCAGGTCACCTCGGCGTCCAGAGCATTTCTCTTCTCGAAGGTCCGGTCGCGAAGTCCGTCCTGACGCAGCCAAACCAAGTCGGTGTGATATTCGCCAGGATAGGGATCATCCACCTGCGCCACCAGGAAGGCACTTCCATCGGTTTGCAGAAATGTCCGGTAGACTTGGATGAGGTCACCCGCGTCAGCGGGGAACTCCTTCACGATCGTTCCGTGCGCATCCAAATGAACCAGATGTGGATAAGGTGACCGCACCGACAGGATCCGTCCCGTGGACAACATCCGGGCTCCGAGGAACTCCTGGTCGGGCAGGAGGGGGAAACCTGGGTCCAAGCGTCCGTCGGACTCAAATCGTAGAATCCCTGACGTTGTCCAGACCAGCACCCGACCATCGGGCTGGACGGATATGGGATTATGGCTGGAGATCGTGTGCAGCAGTTCGTCCGGATGAAACCGGAGATCGACCGTTCCTGGGCGCTCATCATCCAGGATTCGAACTCGCGCCGCGCTCCGCAAGGTGCCCGCAAGACCGTCCACGACACGGAAACTCACCCGGGCCAGGGTTGGTTTCGGGGCCATGGCCAGGTCATCGCGAACCGTGAAGCGGACCGATCGTTGGCGATCGAGGGGATTGAAAGTGATCCAGCGTGTGGCTGCGGGCAGAATCGATGCGGCCGTTTCGTTTTCCGGCTGAATGCTCACCTCCACGTCGACGCGGCGCTCGAGGTCGCCAACGCGGCGCAAGATCACTTCGACTTCGCCGGGGGCTTCGCCTCCCACAAACTCCTCGCGATCGCAATCCAGCAGGGTTTCAGCAAGAGAGTTTAGACGAAATCTCCCGATTCCGTAGAGGGGCGTGCTGCCGTGCGCCTGCATGGTGCCAGCGGCCACCCATTCCGAGTCGTTCAGACGGATCAGCGCGTTGACAGGTCCTTGCGTCCGGTGGCGCACGCCATCGCCACCGCTTCCTCCCGTGATGACCCCTGAAACAAAATCCGGATCTAGCCGGCCGTCCGGAAAGAGGCGCAGAATCCCTCCGGTCAGGATGCCTGAACTATCGTCGCCACGAAAACCAATCACCAGCCGGCTTTGGGAGTCGAAGGCCAGGCAATCGACGAAAATAGGCGACGCTCTTCCATGGTGAGCTGGGTACGTCAGGAGTCCTTCCGCGGAGAATTCCGGGTCCACGTCTCCCGTCGGAAGAACTCGGGCGAGATGGGTTCTGGTCGCGCCATTGATGCTCGTGAAATCACCGGCTATCAGAAGGCGCCCGTCCGGGAGTTCCAACGCATGCCGAATCGTGCCCCCATCGTTGGGAACCATCTTCAGGCGATCGTCCGGCTGCCCACCCGGGCCAAGCCTGGTAATCGTTCCCCCGATCGACTTCCAGAGGAGGCGGCCCGGCACTCCAAGGAGGACTCCTCCGCGGGGGCTGATCTCGACGAATCCCGTATTTGTCCGGAGGCCCGAGCTTTCCTCTTGGATGCCGTCCCTTCCCAGCCAGTGGGTGTCGTTCCGGGTCATCACGACCACCTGGTCATTGGTCAGGACCGTGAGTCCTCGAATCCATTGGCCGGCGAATCGTGAAAAGGTGGCGTCACGACTCCCGTCGGGAAGGAATCGGTCCACGTAGTTGCCGAAGGGAAGCTCATCGTATCCACCCACTGCCACCACCAGCTTTCCGTCGCTTTGGATACCGAACGCGAAAGACACTGGGGACGCTGCCGGAAGCTGGGCGGCTCCCAGGACTCGCAGGTCTCCATCCAACCGCACCAGACCAGAGCTGACGTTGCTTCCCGCAATCCCACCGTAACCCGATGCCCAAATGGAACCGTCTTCGGCCTGGCGCATGGTGACCACCGCACTTCCTCCCTGAAACGGGGGAGGAAACCGCGTGTCGACGATCGCGGGTTGTTCGTCGTCCAGGATGCTGACGACTTCGGGTTCGGGAGTCACCGCCACGCCCGAGTCCGATGAGGAAGAAAGCCGGATGTGAAATGTCCTCGGCGCCTCGACCCGTCCATTGTCGAGGAGGCCAATCTCAATTTCGGCATATCCTTCGCCGGGCCCGAACACCACAGAGCCCTGCGATTCCCGGTAGTCGCGACCGGCCACCGCGGTGACGTCCTGGGTGACGAACTCGACGCTCGATGAGCCCGCAAGGTCTCCGGATCGCAGGAGGCCGATGGTCACCTTACCGGCCCCCTCAGTGGCGGGGTTGGGGTAGGCCGGCCCCCAATCGTTCAGTTGATCCGCGAACTGGACGAAGGGCTTCGGTGGAGGTTCGGCGCATGCGGCCATGGCGCCTCCCCAGATCAGGCCCGCCAGTTTCAGGAACTTCCTCATGGACCGGCTTCAGCGGAGTTCTCACGGCACGTTTACGCCCGTGCGAAGGAGCGGTCAACCCGTGGGGGGGCGGTCTTCGACTGCTCGGAACGACACACATCAAGCCTTGAGGGTGGCGGAGGGCGTTTGGTGGGGAGATATAGCTGTTCGATTCTTAGTGGCTGAGTGTGCCGCGGGTCCGGAATTTGTCCGCAAACCAGGCGGCCTTGCTGGCGGCGTAGCGACGGGCTTCCGCTTCGACGCGGAGTGCCTGGTGCTGATGTGCGCCATCCGGGGCGTACCGCGAGAGCTGCCAGAGGCCGGACGAGGGCGGATGAACGCGAGCACTGACCGAACCTCTGATGAGAGAGCAGGCTTCGCGAAAAGGGGAGGACCCTCCGGCGGGGGATCTCATCCGGATGCACTGTCAACCAGTGTGCATGATCTGCGAAAACCCCAATAAAAAGTGGTGGTAGGAGAAGGATTCGAACCTTCGTAGGGCGTTAGCCCGGCAGATTTACAGTCTGCTCCGATTGACCGCTCCGGCATCCTACCCCGACTGCCCGC
>JADLFD010000009.1 GCA_020845805.1 Verrucomicrobiales bacterium
ATTCAGCGCGGACTCACGTCCGCGGCTACTTCTTCGTTCCGTAGCCGCCGTCGTGCAGACGGCGCTCGCTCGCCCACTCCCGCTCACCCCGTTCGCCCACGCCATCCAGCGCGGACTCACGTCCGCGGCTACTCCGTCGTTCCGTAGCCGCCGTCGTGAGACGGCGCTCACTCGCCCGCTCCCGCTCACCCCATTCGCGCCGCCATTCAGCGCGGACTCACGTCCGCGGCTAGTTCCACGTTCCGTAGCCGCCGTCGTGGAGACGGCGCTCGCTCGCCCGCTCCCGCTCACCCCGTTCGCCCACGCCATCCAGCGCGGACTCACGTCCGCGGCTACTTCTCCGTTCCGTAGCCGCCGTCGTGAGACGGCGCTCGCTCGCTCGCACCCGCTCACCCCGTTCGCCCACGCCAGCCAGCGCGGACTCACGTCCGCGGCTACTCCGTCGTTCCGTAGCCGCCGTCGTGCAGACGGCGCTCACTCGCCCGCTCCTGCTCACCCCATTCGCCCACGCCGTTCAGCACGGACTCAGGTCCGCGTACGGCGCACGAACCTCCGCGCCTCCCTCACGCCAACACCGGCTTCACCACGTGCCCGTGCACATCCGTCAAACGGCGTTCGAGCCCGTTGTGGTAGAACGTCAGACGCTCGTGATCGAGTCCGAGCAGATGCAGCACCGTCGCGTGAAAGTCATAGACCGTCACCACATCCTGCACCGCTGTGTACCCGAAATCATCGGTCGCCCCATGGCTGAAGGGCGCCTTCACTCCCGCGCCCGCCAGCCAGCAGGTGAACCCGCGCGGATTGTGATCCCGTCCCTGCGCCCCCTTCTGAAACGTCGGCATCCGGCCGAACTCCGTGCACCACACCACGAGCGTGTCCTTCAACAACCCCCGCTGTTTCAGATCGCGCAATAAGCCGGCTGTGGGTTTGTCCAGCACCGGCCCATGGACGCTGTACTGGTTGGCAATGTCCTTGTGCCCGTCCCAGTTGCTCACCCCTTCCCCGCCGGTCTGGTAGGCCCCGTTGAACAATTGCACGAACCGCACGCCCTGCTCGATGAGCCGCCGCGCCAGGATGCAGTTCTTCGCATAGGCCGAGCGCAGGTCTTTGATCTTCGATCCCCCTTCGTCCGCACCGTACATCTTCAGGATGTGCTCCGGCTCGTCCTGGAGATCCGCGACTCCCGGCACACTCAGCTGCATGCGCGCCGCCAGTTCATAGCTCGCAATGCGCGCCGCCAATTCCGTGTCTCCGGGATACTGCTCCAAATGCCGCTCGTTCAACCGTCGTAGAAACTCGCGTGTGGACCGATCCTCGTCCGCGCCGATCGCCGCCGGGCGCGCGAGGTTGCGGATGGCGCTGGAAGCGTTGAACGCCGTGCCCTGGAAGGCGGCCGGCAGGAATCCAGGCCCCCAGTTGTTCACGCTGTTTTGGGGTTTTCCACGCGGATCCGGAATCGCGACATACGCAGGCAGGCTTTGGTCCGCCGTGCCCAGGGCGTAGGTCACCCACGCGCCCATGCTGGGAAATCCGTCGAGGGTGTACCCCGTCGACATGAAATTCTCGCCCGGCCCATGCGTGTTGGTCTTGCCCTGCATGGAATGGATGAAACACAGGTCATCCACCATCTCGCCCAGATGCGGCAGCAGATCGGACACCATCTTCCCGCTCTGTCCGCGGGGTCGGAACTCCCATGGACTCCGCGTCAGGGCGCCCTGCTGACCCTGGAAAGTGATCAACGCGTCGCCCCCCGGCATGGGTTGGCCGTGCCGCCGGATCAGCTCCGGCTTGTAGTCGAACGTGTCGAGCTGACTGCACGCGCCGCTGCAGAAGATCATCAGCACGTTCTTCGCCCGCGGCGCGAAATGCGGATCCCGCGGGGCGAAGGGTTTCGACGAATCGATGCGCGGTCGCAGCGGGTCTTTCCCCGCCACGTTGGCCGCCAGAAGTCCCTGGCCGCTCAGCAGGTGCGTGAGGGCGATCGATCCCAGCCCGATCCCGGCCTCGGCCAGGAACCGGCGCCGATTCAGCAACGGGTGCCTCGGGAAGAGCGTCATGGGATGAAAAGAAACTCGTTCGAATTGAGCAGCGCACGGGTCAGCGCCTCCAGGCCGTGCGCCTCGGCCAGTCGCGCGGCATCCGCCACCTCCGCGTCGCGCGCACTCCGGCCCAGGGCCAGCACCCATGCCCGCTGGATCTGCGCCTCGCGTTTTGTCCCCGCCTCGCGCTCCAACCGGCGTGCGAAGCTCGCCGACTGCTGGAGGATGAACTCGCTGTTGAACAGATTCAGCGCCTGCAACGGCGTGGTCGAGGCCCCGCGTCGGGACATCGCCAGACTGCCGTCCGGACAATCAAACGAGCCGAAGATGCCGTCCTGTTCCATGCGCACCTTGAAGGCGTAGACCATGCGGCGATGCTCCGGTGCCGCGAACCGATCCTTGGGATGATAGTGATACACGTTTTCGCGATCGACTTCGTGCAGGTAGAAGCTCGGGCCGCCAGGGGTCAGATCGAGATCGCCGCTGGCCTGCAGGATGCGATCCCGGATGGCCTCCGCCTCCAGGCGCCTCGGAGGAAACCGCCACACCAGCCGGCTCGAAGCATCGACCCGCAGCGCTTCCGACCTCGGTTCCGAAGATTGGCGCCAGGTCGCGGAAAGCAGGATGCGACGCTGCACCGCCTTCATGCTCCACCCGCTCTCCACGAACTCGCTCGCCAGCCAGTCCAACAGCTCCGGATGCGTCGGCCGCGATCCACTCCGGCCGAAGTCACTCGGGGTGTCCACCAAACCAACGCCGAAGTGGTATTGCCAGAGTCGGTTCACCAGCACCCGCGGGGTCAGGGGATTCGCCGGATCCGCCACCCATCGCGCGAGCTTCAACCGGCGTTCCGACTCCGGCTCGTCGTCGGTCATGGTCACCGGACGAAACACCGCGAGCGTCGAGGGCGCCACCGGTTCGCGCTTCTGCATCGGATCCCCCCGGTGCAACCGGTGCATCGTCGACGGTTTCTCGAACTTGCCCGAGTAGGCCTGGGGCGGCTTGGCCAGGGTTTCCCGCTGCTTCTTCAGCTCCTCCAGGCTGGCCACCCATCGGCGCGCCTCCGCCGCCACGGTTTCAGAATGCCCCTCGAACACGTAGCGCACGGGCGGCGGTCCTGAGGGCTTACCCGCTCCTCCCTCGAACGGCACACGGTCTTCCGAGCTGGCGGCCAACCGCCACGCCCCGGGTTCCACCGCCACTTCGATCCGATACCGCGTCGGCACCCGGTCCCCATACTGGCCCTCGCGATCGCGGCTCCAAACAACCCGATCGATCAGCTCGGGGCGCGGAAACTCCAACTGCACCCAGCCGCGTCCGGACTCGTGCGAAATCCACGATCGCGAGTTCCCGGTCCGACCGTCGTTCACGTGGTCCAGCCGATGAATCTCGAAGCCGGGCAACGTCCCCGACGCCGTGACCCGTGTGCCGGCACTCGCCAGCGCCACGTTGCGCTCGCCGGCATAGACCTCCAGTTCGTCCAGACAAGGTTCCCCTCCCGATGACGCCTCGATGGTGAACCGCACCCAGCGTGCCTCCAGGGGCTTGCCCCACTGTTCCACGTTGAGCCGCGCGTTCACCGCCTCGCGCCGGACGGATCCCGCCACGACCTGGTTGCTGGTGGGCGCCTTGGCCACGAAGGGCTCGAGCTGGCGCTGTAATTCCGCGATCTGGTTCTCGCAGGCGGCCAGTTTCGCCGCCGCCTCAGGGGGCATCGGGAGCGCCCGTTCCCCGTGACGCACGCCCGCGAACACCGCCGCCAGGGAGTAGTACTCCCGCTGTTCCACCGGATCGAACTTGTGGTTGTGACACCGCGCGCATCCCAGCGTCAGCCCCAGGAACGCCGTGCCCGTGGTGTTGATCATGTCGTCCAACTCGTCCGCGCGCTGCTGCGCCGTCAGGACCGGATCCGGACTCCCCACGATATCCACCGGACCACCCACCAAAAACCCAGTGGCCACGTCGTTCCCCAGCACGTCCCCCGCGATCTGCTCCTGGATGAAGCGGTCGAACGGCAGGTCGCGATGAAACGCGTCGATGACGTAGTCGCGGTATCGCCAGGCGCTCAGGCGTTCGCGATTGGTCTCGAACCCATTGCTCTCGGCGAACCGCACGATGTCGAGCCAGTGCCGACCCCAGCGCTCGCCGTACCGTCGATCCTCCAGAGCCCGGTCCACCCATTGCTCGAAAGCATTCGGATCCGGGTCACCCACGAACTGCGCGACCTCCTCCGGCGAGGGAGCGAGCCCGAACAACACCAGATACAACCGCCGCAACTGCGTCTCACGCGGTGCCGGACCGGAGAGCGTAAGACCCGAGCCCGCGAGACGCTCGACGATGAACGCGTCCACCGGGTTCCCGCCCGCCGGCAAGGTGGTGACGGGCGGCACGGGACGGCGTACCGGCTGAAATGACCAATGGCTGAGCGGATCCTCGGGGGGTTGACCCGCGTCCTCCGGCCAGGTCGCCCCCTGATCGATCCAGGCCCGAACCAGGGCCACCTGGGCGTCGCTGAGTCGCTCGCCTTTGGGAGGCATGAGGCGATCCGGGTCGCCCCCCGAAATGAGTTTCACCAACAGGCTGGCCTCGGCACGACCCGCCTCCCATGCCGGACCCGACTCGCCCCCCTTCACCGCCGAGGCCCGCCGGTCCAGACGCAGATCCGCGCGCTGCTTTTCCGACCCGTGACAACTGTGGCAGCGCGATTCGAAGAGGGGCCGGATGTCGCGCGCAAAGTCCACCGACGCCGCGCTCCCGGATTCCGCCGCCTGAAGAGAGGCCGACCCTGGGCCGAGGCCAACGCCAACGCCAACGCCAATCGCGCCGCCCAGCGCCACCACGAACGACAGAAGATCGAACCGCATCGGGGTTTACTCGGGAATGGAGGACCGCTCGGACAAGTAGACCATGTCGAGGTTGCGTGGGGACGCCACCACCAGGGCCATGGACTGGTTCTTCCACGGCAATCGCGTGCGCGGATCCACCCATTTGTGCACCTCCGCATGGCCGTCCGCGAAGCTCAGTCCGCCCGCGCCATTATGCGTGCTGGCCGGGTAGTCGATGATGTGGATGCGCTCTGGTGGCAGCCCATCATTCATGGCCACCGCCACGTCGCCGAAGTTGATGCTGTCGGGATGCTCGTCGATGAACACGAACGCCCGGGAGTGCCCCATGGGCCCGATATCGCTCAGCTTGCGAAACACGCGATATGTCTTCTTCGTCAGGTAGCCCAGCCAGTCGTTGCGCGAGTTCATGGCCTGGCTCATGGAGAGGCTGCGGACCCGTGCATGCCGCCGGCCTCCGATCGTCACGTAGCTGCGGTCCGCCGGGCATTTGTAGATCCCGGGCGACTGCGTGTATGGCGCGAGCTTGGCGTAGTTGGGATCCGTCAGACCGGCCACGTTGGTGTTGTGGCGGTTGCCAGCGGTGTAGTCGAGGATGCCGCGCACCCAGCCCGAACCCTCCGCCGTGAGATCGTTCCACACCAGTTGGTCGGCGTGATCATCGGCGTACATCAACCAGCCGAGCGTCAATTGCTTCTGGTTGCTCAGGCAGAGCACTCCGTGGGCCTTGGTCTTGGCCTTGGCCAGCGCTGGCAGGAGCATGCTCGCCAGGATCGCGATGATCGCGATCACCACCAGGAGTTCGATCAACGTGAAGGCCTTCACCAGCGCCGCCGGCACACGGTGATACCTTGGAATGGTCGGCTTCAGCGTCATGGGTGCCAGGATCGTGCGGACCATGGCGAAATCCCCCGCTAGAGTCCACTCCACGATCGGTGAATCACGGGGTGTCCCGGGCCTGCCCGAAGACTTGCGCGCCTGCGCTCGAAGACCATCCATCCAGCGCCGCTTTCGGCCTCATCCCATCCACCGGCACCCAGGCCGGCTCTTTCCCATCCGGCCCGGCCTCAGCGAATACGCCAGACGATGCGCGCCTTGTTCAGATCGTAAGGCGACATCTCCATCTTCACGCGATCCCCGGTGGCCAGCCGGATCCAACGCTTGCGCATCTTGCCGGAAATGACGGCCAGGACCTCGTGATCGTTGTCCAACGTGACGCGAAACATGGTTCCAGGCAGGACGGTCGTAATTTTTCCCTCAACTTCAATGTGTTCTTCCATGAGTGGTTACTGCGCGGTCGCGACGGCGGTTTGCCATGAATTCCCGCGTTCACAACGCTCAATGGAACCCCCCCTTGGGCCGGAACTCCGGGCCGGAAGAGAAGCGAACAAACAGACGGACGAACGAACGACTCCACCCTGACGCCCCCCGGCGACAGTGCAACACGCAATTCAGGGGTGTTCTGGAGCCTTTTCCCGAGCCGCCGCCGTCGCTCAGACGGCGCTTCACCACTCCCGCTCACCCCCTTCGCCAACGCCATCCAGCGCGGACTCACGTCCGCGGCTACTTCTCCGTTCCGTAGCCGCCGTCGTGCAGACGGCGCTCACTCGCCGGCTCCCGCTCACCCCATTCGCCCACGCCATTCAGCGCGGACTCACGTCCGCGGCTACTTCTCCGTTCCGTAGCCGCCGTCGTGCAGACGGCGCTCACTCGCCCGCTCCCGCTCACTCCATCCGCCAACGCCATTCAGCGCGGACTTACGTCCGCGGCTACTTCCTCGTCCCGTAGCCGCCGTCGTGCAGACGGCGCTCACTCCCCCGCTCTCGCGACCCCTCATTGAGCCGGAGGCACGATGCGCTCCCCCCAGCGCAGGTACTCCCACAACGCGTGAACCGTCTTCGCGCCGTCTCCACCATAGACGTCCGCCAACGGGCTATTCCCCGACTCGTCGAAATACATTGGCATCTTGGTGCCGGGGTCCACGGCCTGCGGATCCCGGATCCAGCGGAGGGCGAACTCCGGTCGCAACCGATCCGACACATGGCGGAAGTTGATCCCGGGCGCCTCGTAGACCGCCGTCGCACCCGCATTGCCAATTGGATGGCACGTCACGCACGCAAACCCGCCGGAGGCCGAGACCAACCGGCGTCCGACTTCCGCGGCTTCCGCATCCACCGGCGGTTCCGCCCTGCTCCCCGGCGCCACCCCCTCCAGCGCGGCGAGCCCGTGGGCCAACCCGCCCGCGTACCCTTTCCAAGCCGGCATCCGTCGGTTCAACCAGGGTCGCGGCTGATAGGTCAATGCCCCGGAGAGCAGGTTCGACGTCCATTCCGGTCTGAGCTTCGCCCCCGCGGACCGCAATGTCGGGACGCCCTCCAAGGCTTCGTGACACGCACCGCACCGCAACTCGCCGACCCAACGCCGGGCGTCTTCCCACGGCACGCGCCGTAAGCCCGCGGCTGCCGGAGACCCCAAATACGCGCGTAGCGCCGCCCGCTGGGCCGGCAGCAGATCGAAGCGCGGAACCGCTCCCGAGGTTTCCTCCTCCGCCAGACATCCTCGCTGCAAAACCCCCGACGACCGACCGTCGATCCCTTTCACGCGAAACCGGTTCTCCAGCGGTGCACGATGGCAGTTCAGGCAACCGCGCGCGGCCACCAACTCCCGCCCGCGGTCCACGAGCTCCGGCGAGGTGGTGGAGGAAAAGTCCCGTGCGGTCGGAGTCGCTGAAGCAGCGCCCGCGGTTCCAACCATCCATGCCGCCAGATGTGCTGCTTCCTCGGCGTTCAACCCAAAGTCCGGCATGCGCGACCAGGGATCATGCTCGGTGGGTTCCCGCAGGAATCGCGCGAGGGCGCCAGGCGCATACTTCCGCGGCACCTGGTCCAGGCTCACACCGCCTTCGGGGACCGGGAGGTCCCCGATTCCGTGGCATACCCCGCACGCCAGTGAATCGAAGAGCGCCTTGCCCGTGGCCGCGTGTCCCGCGGGCGAAGCCGCCGGGTCCGAGGCGGGCCGCTGCGGAGCGTTCGCCAAAGTCAGCAGGTAGGTCGTGATCGCCTCAGCTTCGGCGCGGGCCTCGGCGCCCCTCAGAACGCGCGGCATGCGCGCCCCGGCACGTTGCTTCGACGGATGTTCCAGCCAGGCCGCCATCCAGCCCGGATTTCGCGCCGCCGCCAGCCCCTCGAGGCTCGTGGCCTCGGGCGAGAGCGCCGGATCCGCCTCGCTCGCCGGCACGTCATGACAACGCGCACAGCGCAGGGACAGGTACAACCCACGCCCGGCACGAAGCTCTTCGGCGATGGCGACTTCAGCCAGATCGGCCGGAGTCTGCAGGGCGACGCCGCTCAAAGGCCGGGCCGACAGGCCGCGACCACGCCAGAACAGGCGGACCGACACCGCCTCTGCGCCCTCGCGACGCAAAACCCCGCGCAGTGCGTTGGCACCTTTCCGCAGTCGCACCGGCCGCGACCACTCCGTGGTCACCGAATTGCCCGTGACGCTGAGCACGTTCGTGCCCTGGAGCTCCAACGCAAACGCCCCCGTCACCTCAGCCTGGAACTCATAGTCACCCCGCAGTTCCACAAAAATGGACCCGGTCCATTCCGCCGTCGCCGGTCCCGCGGGCAGCATGGGACTGACCGCACTGCCGGCGGGCACGTGCCAGGCCAGGTTCGAAACCACCAGCGCGTCCGCGCCCCCGCCCGATTCGAGGCGCAACTTCAACCCCGTGGCCGCGCGCACCGTCGCCCCCTCAGCCATCAGCAAGACGAAGAACCACACCGCCAGGACCAGGTTGTTTCCGGAGCGTCGAAGACCGGGGCTCGCAGCACTCATGCCGCGCGATCCTCCCGCGCTCGCGGGTCCTGTGTCAGGCGGTTTCAATCCGAGACCTCCTCCACCAATGCCGCCCCGTGACGCGCCCGGCGCGCACCCAGAATCTCCGGGATCAGCACCAGGCAGGCGCAGCCGATGAGACCCGCGGAAAACCAGCCCAGCAACGGCAAGGACAACCAGCCCGCCAGATAGAACGCCGCCACCGGTGCCAGCACCCCGCGCAAGCCCGTGAAACTCGTGTGCACCGCCATGTAGTCCGCCACCCGATCCGAAGGCGCGAATTTCGTGACCCAAAGACTCCACGCCACATCGCCGCCCGCCACGGAGATGCCGTGCACCAGGGCACCCGCCACCCACCCCGCCGGGGTGGCGGAACTGAAGAACGAGAGGATGCCCACCATGAATCCCACATTCAGCGTCACGCGCAGCGCGAAGAAATTCATGCGATCAAACAACCACCCCCACACCGGACTCATCACCAACCGCGCCAGGTTCGGAATCACCGCGGTGTACAGCGCGATCTGGTCCGCCGACAACTGCAGTCCGTACCGTTCGTGCCCCAAATACTCCACGCGCAGCGGGATCATCATCAGGTTCCCAAACCCCATGAGCATCCACGCGATCAGCGTGTTCCGGAACACGGTGTCCTCCCGGACGAAGCGCAGCGCCCGCAACGGATGATCGCCGCCCGCATCCGGAATCGGCACCGAAGGACAACGCCGCAACAGGAGCGCCGCGAACGTCGACGCCGCGGAAAACACCAGCAGCAGCCAGCGGAATCGCGACAGATCCCCTGCCAGAAACATCCCGCCCAGCTTGGCGAAAATCGCGGCGGTCGCGATGCGGATCATCACCGTCCGCGAGAACAACCGGCCGCGGCCGGCGGCGGGGTAGTTGTTCTGATAAATGTGCGTGAGTAGCGGGACGACCGCCGAAATCGCGGCCATGCCCACCACAGACCCTGCCACGAAGAGGGGCAACCAGGGGACCAACGCCATCACGCCAAACGCTCCGGCGCTTACCAGCAGGAATCGAAAGGCCGCCTCCGAAGGGTGATAACCGCGCCGAGTCACCCAGGTGACCACCCAGGGCGTGACGAGCAGTCCGAAACTGGTTCCGCCCGCCACCAGCGCCTTGGCGATGGCCCCGGCCTGAAACCACCGCAGCGCGATGACCAGCAGGAACGTGCTCCCCGCCGTCTCGAGGATCCCGCTGCTCACGGCTCGCCAACGTTCCAGGCGATACGTCTGCGCCGTGCGTTGCTCCTCCGTCACGCCCTCAGCCTAAGGGTCAGGCTGGGCCTGTCGCAACTGGAGCCCGCACTTCATCTCCCGCCAACGCCATCCGGCGCGGACTCACGTCCGCGGCTACTTCTTCGTCCCGTAGCCGCCGTCGTGCAGACGGCGCTCACTCCCCCGCTCCCACTCACCCCGTTCGCCAACGCCATTCAGCGCGGACTCACGTCCGCGGCTACTCCTTCGTCCCGTAGCCGCCGTCGTGCAGACGGCGCTCACTCCCCCGCTTCCGCTCACTCCATTCGCCAACGCCATCCAGCGCGGACTCACGTCCGCGACTACATCCTCCGTTCCGTAGCCGCCGTCGTGCAGACGGCGCTCGCTCCCCC
>JADLFD010000010.1 GCA_020845805.1 Verrucomicrobiales bacterium
CGCGGCGGGGGATGGGTTCACGAGCCGCGAGTCAACGGAACCGCCCCCGTCACTGTCAACGCCGCCCGCCCGCCTACGCCCCAAAACCCGGCTTGCGATCCGCCAGCATGATGGCATTGGTCGGGGCCGGACAGACGTCGCGGCAAAGCCCGCACCCGGTGCAGATCTCCAGGATGATGCGCGGCACACCCTCGTTCAGCTCCAGAGCCTGCGGGACCGGGCATTTTTCGTAGCAGACAGTGCAGCATTCCTCCTGGTACGCGAGACAATGCCGCCCCTGGATCACCGCCACTTGATCCGTCCGCTCAAACGGAGATCGCGCCAGGTGCTGCTTCGCCTTCTCCCCGCCCGCCTTCAGCGGTCGGAGGAAGGATCCGAGCAAACCTCGTCTCGACAAACTCATGCCCGGTCATTCAACGCCGACGCGCGCCGCATGCCAGCAGGAAAACCGGTCGACAGCGGCCCCGTTTTGCGACACTTATCCTCGCGATTCGCATGAACCTACGGCGCCTCATCCCCACGACCCTGCTCGCGGCCCTCCTCGCCCTGCCGCGGCTGGCCCAGGCCGCCGACCGGCCCATCGATTTTAAC
Source organism: Verrucomicrobiales bacterium (assembly GCA_020845805.1). Lineage (GTDB taxonomy): Bacteria > Verrucomicrobiota > Verrucomicrobiia > Limisphaerales > CAIMTB01 > CAIMTB01. Next base: position 592 of record JADLFD010000010.1, read on the forward strand.
CGCGACATCCGGCCCCTGCTTTCCGACCGGTGCTTCGCCTGCCACGGCCCCGATGACCACGAGCGCAAGGCGCGCCTGCGCCTCGACCACCGCGATCACGCCCTCGCCCCCGCCAAGTCCGGCGCCGCCGCCATCGTCCCCGGCCGCCCCCAGGAGAGCGAACTCGTCAAACGCCTCCTGACCTCGGACGCCGACGACCACATGCCGCCGGCGTCCACCGGCAAGAAACTGTCCCCCGAACAAATCACGCTGCTCCAGCGCTGGATCGCCGAAGGCGCAGAATACCGCGCGCACTGGTCCTTTGTCCCTCCCCAGCGCCCTCCCCTCCCGGCCCCGGCCGCCCATCCCATCGACGGCTTGGTCGAAGCCCGCCTCGCCGCCGAAGGCCTCACCCCCGCCCCCCAGGCCGATCGCACCTCGCTCATCCGCCGCGCCACCCTCGACGTCACCGGGCTCCCCCCCACGCCGGAGGAGGTCGATGCCTTCCTCGCTGACACCGCACCCAAGGCCTACGAAAAACTCGTCGATCGACTCCTCGACTCGCCGCGTTATGGCGAACGCATGGCGGTCGAATGGCTCGATGCCGCCCGTTACGCCGACACCCACGGTTATCACCTGGATTCCGGTCGTGACATGACCGCCTGGCGGGATTGGGTCATTCGCGCCTTCAACGAGAACAAACCGTTCGATGCCTTCACCGTGGAGCAACTGGCGGGCGACCTCCTTCCCGAGGCCACCCGCGAGCAGAAGATCGCCAGCGGCTTCAACCGGAACCACATGATCAACTACGAGGGCGGCGCCATCCCCGAGGAATACCAGTACGCCTACCTCGTCGACCGCGTGAATACGACCTCCACGGTCTGGCTCGGCCTCACCATGGCCTGCTCCCAGTGCCACGATCACAAATACGACCCGCTCTCCAAAGCCGAGTACTACCAGTTCCTCGGCTTCTTCAATTCCATCGATGAACGCGGCCTGGACGGCAACAAGGGCAACGCCTCCCCACTCCTCAAACTGAGCTCCCCCGACCAGGAAAAACGCCTGGCCGAACTCACCGACCGCCTCCGCGCCGCCGAGGAGAAACTCAAAGGCCCGCTGCCCGAGATCGACGCCGCGCAAACCGCCTGGGAAACGAGCCTCCGTTCCCCCTCCGCCGTCGCCTGGAGCCCCCTGAACCCCACCGAAGCCGTCGCCGCTTCCGGCGCCACCCTTACCCGCGGCGAAGACGCCACCTTCACCGCCCGCGGCGCCAATCCCGCCACCGAAGCCTAGACCCTCCGCTTCGACGCTCCGCTCCCCCACCCACGCGCTCTCCGACTCGAGGTGCTCGCCGACGAGTCCCTTCCCGCCCACGGCCCCGGACGCGCCGGCAACGGCAACTTCGTGCTCAGCTCCATCCGACTGCGCTCCGGTGAACGCGTCCTCGACTTCGCCTCGGCCTCCGCCGATTTCAGTCAGAACGGCTATCCCATCTCCGCCACCCTCGATGCGAAGCCGGACACCGGCTGGGCCGTGGATGGCGGTCAGGGCCAATCTCACGTCGCGATCTTCCAACTCAAGGAGCCCGCGCCCACCGGCCCGCTCCAACTCGAACTCCGCTTCGACTCCGGCCTCGAGGGCCATGCCTTCGGGCGCTTTCGCCTTTCGGTCACCGACGCCCCGGAGGCGCACGGGGCCGGGGCCCTGCCGGAGAATCTGCGTGCCATCGTGGCTCGTGACTCCGCCCAACGCTCAGTGGAGGACGCCGCCACGTTGCGAAAACACTTCCGCGAAAAAATCTCCGGCGACTACCGCGCCCAAGCCGACGCCCTCGCCGCCTTACGCAAGGAACGCGATGAGTTCGACCGCAGCATCCCTTCCACCATGGTCATGGCGGAACTCGAGAAGCCGCGGGACACCTTCATCCGCCTGCGCGGCCAGTACGACAAACTCGGCGACAAAGTCACCCCGGGCGTCCCCGCTGCCCTGCCTCCACTCCCGCCCAACACCACCCCCAACCGCCTCGCCCTCGCGCGCTGGTTGGTGGACCCGAACCATCCGCTCACCGCGCGCGTCACAGTGAACCGTTACTGGCAGATGTACTTCGGCACCGGACTCGTCAAAACCGCCGAAGACTTCGGCTCCCAGGGTGAATGGCCCAGTCACCCGGAGCTCCTCGACTGGCTCGCGCGCGAATTCGTGGAGAGCGGTTGGAACGTCAAACACCTGCAGCGTTTGATCCTCACCAGCGCCACCTACCAGCGCACGTCCCGCGTCCCGAAGGCCGCCTACCTCGCCGATCCCGAGAACCGACTCCTCGCCCGCGGCGCACGCCTGCGACTTCAGGCCGAGTTCATTCGTGATCAGGCGCTCGCCATCAGCGGCTTGCTCAACGGCGAGATCGGCGGCCGCTCCGTCTCCCCCTACCAGCCCACCGGCCTCTGGGAAGAACTGTCCATGCGCGAGGACTCCAAAAACTTCTCCGCCCAGTTCTTCGTGCAAAGCCAGGGGGCAGACCTCTATCGACGCAGCATGTACACCTTCTGGAAGCGCAGCTCGCCGCCCCCCCAGATGTCGACGTTCGACGCCCCGGACCGCGAGACCTGCACCGTCCGCCGCCCTCGCACCAACACGCCGCTCCAGGCCCTGGTCACCCTGAATGATCCCACTTATATCGAGGCGTCCCGCAAACTCGGCGAGCGCCTCATGAAACGCACCGGCACTGATCGGGACCGCGTCCGGTGGGCCTTCCGACTGGCCACCGCTCGACCGCCTTCCGCTGCCGAGGAGGAGGTCCTCCTCCGTACGCTGGAACAACAACGCGCGCACTACCGCGGCCAACCCGCCGCCGCCGAACAACTCCTCGCCCACGGCGAAGCCCCTCGCGACGGCGCCCTCGACGTCCCCGAACTCGCCGCCTGGACCGTGCTCTCCAGCACCGTGCTGAACCTGGACGAAGCGCTCACCAAGGGGTGAATCGACCTCCGACCCCACGTCTCCAACTCTCCCCCTTCCGAGCCATGCAACCCTTCGCCTCCGCCTTCGATCGGCACCTGACCCGGCGCCAGTTCTTCCGCAAGTCCACTCTCGGACTCGGCACCGCCGCTCTGGCGTCCTTGCTCCACGACCGTTCCTGGGCGGAATCGACCGCCGGCCCCGCCACGCACGGCATCCTCCCCGCGCTGCACTTCGCGCCCCGCGCCAAGCGCGTCATCTTCCTCTTCATGTCAGGTGGGCCGTCCCACATCGATCTGTTCGACTACAAACCCCAGCTCAAGGCGCATCACGGCCAGGAACTCCCCGGGTCCGTCCGCATGGGCCAGCGCATCACTGGCATGACCTCCGGCCAAAGCAGCTTTCCCTGCGTCGCGCCGATGTTCGAATTCAAGCAGCACGGACGCGCAGGAACGTGGCTGAGCGAACTCCTTCCGCACACCGGCTCCATCGTCGACGACATCTGCCTGATCAAGTCGATGCACACGGAGGCCATCAACCACGACCCGGCGTTCACGTTCATCCAGACCGGCGCGCAGCAACCCGGACGCCCCAGCCTGGGCGCCTGGCTCAGCTACGGCATCGGCAGCGAAGGCCGCGACCTCCCCGCGTTCGTGGTCATGATCTCGCAGGGCAGCGGCAACAAGACCGACCAACCCCTCGTCTCCCGCATGTGGGGCTCCGGATTCCTGCCCAGCCAACACCAGGGCGTCCGCTTCCGATCCGGCCAGGGCGATCCAGTCCTCTACCTCTCCGATCCGCAGGGCATGGCGCGCTCCAACCGCCGCCAGATGCTCGACGGGGTGCGCGACCTGAACGCGCTCGCCGCCCGCGAGTTCGGCGACCCCGAAATCGAGACACGCATCGCGCAGTACGAGATGGCGTACCAGATGCAGATGTCCGTCCCGGATCTCACCGACCTCCGTTCTGAACCGCAGCATATCCGCGACCAGTACGGGATCCGCGACAACCCCACGGACGGCGGCTTCGCACGCAACTGCCTGCTCGCCCGACGCATGATCGAGCGCGGCGTGCGCTTCGTGCAGCTCATGCATCGCGGATGGGATCAGCACGGCGACCTCCCGAAACAGATCCGCGGACAAACCCGCGATGTGGATCAGCCCGCCGCCGCCCTGGTGCGCGATCTCAAGCAGCGCGGTCTCCTGGACGACACGCTCGTCGTGTTCAGCGGCGAGTTCGGCCGCACGGTCTACAGCCAGGGCCAGCTCACCCGTGACAACCACGGTCGCGATCATCACGGTCGCTGCTTCTCCAACTGGATCGCCGGCGGCGGTGTGAAACCCGGCCTCGTCTACGGAGAAACCGACGACTACTGCTACAACATCGTCGA
>JADLFD010000011.1 GCA_020845805.1 Verrucomicrobiales bacterium
GCACAGGAACGGCGCCCAGAATCAGGGTGATGCCCCCGGTTGCGAATGGTCTGAAGCGCCCTCTCGGCATGAGGTTCGGCTTCGGGTTCTACGCCGGTGCCGGGTGGATGACGAACCTTCTTTGGCTAGTGCGTGATCCGATCGGAATCGGCCCGTCGGCTTGCCAAGCACAAGGGACGTGTAGTTCCCTCTCGCATCTCATGGATCGACGTCTCCCTTTCACCCGCCTGATCATGGGCGGTCTCCTCCTGGCTTCGAGCTGGCCGGCGGCCGCGGAACTCCACTGGGTTTGGGCCAAGCCGGCGACCGCGGACGCGGTCAGCCTGCGCACCACCCTCAACGCACCGGCTGAATTTCGCGAAGCCACGCTGTACGTCACCTGCGACAACGGGGCGAAGGTGCTGCTCAACGATCGCGTGGTGGCCACCAATGACGATTGGAATTCCCCCACCAAAGTCGACCTCACTCCCTACCTCAAACCCGGCGCCAACCAACTCCGCGCCGAAGCGCGCAACGAGGGGGGCGTGGCTGGATTCACCGCGCGGCTGCGCATCAAAACCAAAGACAACCAGGACGTGGTGATCGATTCCGACACCCACTGGGAGGCCAAGGTGGCCGGGGAAGGCACCTGGCAGAAAGCGATCTCCGTCGGCCGCTACGGATCCGACCCCTGGGGTGACCCCTTCGGCTTCGGCGTGGCCGCAGCTGGAGGAGGAGCCGGGACCTCAGGCGCCGCTCCCGCCTCGCTCGTCGTGGCCCCGGGCGACATCCAGACGCTGCCCGGCTTTCAAGTGGAGCTCCTGCACGTGGTCCCCAAAGCCGACCAAGGCTCGTGGGTCAGCATGACCGTCGATCCCAAGGGACGCATCCTGGCCTGCGACCAATACGGCGCCCTCTACCGGCTTACGCCGAATCCCAAGGGTTCCCCGCAGCCCGCCACGGTGGAACGTCTCAAGTCCAACGTCGGCGGCGCGCACGGACTGCTCTACGCCTTCAATAGCCTGTACGTGATGGTCAACGAACAGAGCGGCCGGCAGGGCCTCTGGCGGCTCCACGACACCGATGGCGATGACCAGTTCGACAAGGAGGTCCAGCTGCGCCGCATCGAAGGTGGCGGCGAACACGGTCCCCATGCGGTCGTCCTCTCGCCCGATGGCCAGTCCATCTATGTCGCCTGCGGTAATCACACCAAGCTGCCCGACCACCTGGAACGCTCCCGCGCCGCGCGCCTTTGGGAGGAAGACCAGATCATCCCCCGTCTCTGGGACGCCAACGGCCACGCGCGCGGCATCCTCGCTCCGGGTGGCTACATCTGCCGCACCGACCCCGAAGGCAAGGTCTTCGAGTTGGTCAGCCACGGCTATCGCAATGAGTACGACTTCGCCTTCAACAGCCTGGGCGACATCATCACCTACGACTCCGACATGGAATGGGACGCGGGCATGCCCTGGTACCGCCCCACGCGCATCAACCTCGCCACCAGCGGCAGTGAACTCGGCTGGCGCTCCGGCTCGGGAAAATGGCCGTCGTACTACCCGGATAGCCTCCCCGCGTTGCTCGACATCGGACCCGGCAGTCCCACGGGCGTCGAGTCCGGCAAGGGCGCCAAATTCCCCGCCAGGTACCAGCACGCTGTCTTCGCCAATGACTGGACCTACGGCACGATGTACGCCATTCACCTGGCCCCCCAGGGATCCGCCTACGTCGCTACGCGCGAGGAATTCCTCAGCGGCAAACCGCTCCCCCTCACGGATCTCGTGATCAATCCTGCCGACGGCGCGCTCTACTTCGCCATCGGCGGGCGCAAGACGCAGTCCGCGGTCTATCGCGTGACCTACACCGGCACCGAAAGCACCGCGCCCGCGGAACCGCTCGTTCCGACCCCCGAGCACACGCTGCGTCGGTCGCTGGAGAAACTCCACGACGAGGGCACCGGCCCCTCCGCGGTCACGGAAGCCTGGACGCACCTCGCCCATCCCGATCGCTGGATCCGCTTCGCGGCGCGCACCGCCATCGAGCGGCAATCCCCGCAGCTCTGGGCCTCCTATGTCATCGGGGAATCCGACCCCTATCGCACCATCGAAGGCGCCATCGCCCTGGCCCGGGTGAAGTTCACGTCCGCACGCGACCCGCTCCTGGCGCGCCTCAATCGCATCGACTACGCCGCCCTGGATGAGGAATGGCGCCTGGCCCTCGTGCGCGCCTACCAGCTCGCCATCCTCCGGCTGGGCGTGCCGGAAGGCGCGACGCGCACCGCGGTGATCCAACGCCTCGACGCGCAGTTCCCGGCCAAAACCTTCGCGCTCAACCGCGAACTGGCCAATGCCCTCATCGCGCTCGACGCGCCTTCGGCCACGGCCAAGACGATGCAACTCATGGCCACCGCGCGCGACGAGGAGATCCACTTCGCCAGCGATGCGCTCCTGGCGCGCAATTCAGGATACGCGACCGCCTTCAGCAAGGCCGCCGAGAGCCGGCCCAACCAGCAGCAGATCGCCTACGCCTACTCGTTGCGCGCCGCCAAGTCGGGCTGGACGCCCGCGCTCCGCCGCTCCTACTTCGCCTGGTTTCCGCGCACCGCGCCCTGGCAGGGCGGCAACAGCTTCCGCGGATTCCTCGAGATGATCCGCAAAGACGCCCTCGCCCTGATGCCCGAAGGCGCCGAACGCAAGTCGCTCGACGAACTCTCCAGCCGCAAGGACCAGGCACCGGCTTCCCCGGATTTTGCTCCGCCCAAAGGCCCCGGCCAGGACTACACCATCGAAGAAGTGCTCGCCCTCGCCGGAGATCGGCTGTCAGGACGTAATTTCGAGGACGGACGCCGGCTCTTCCACGCCGCCGCCTGCTTCACCTGCCATCCGTTCAATGGCGCGGGAGGCAGCATTGGTCCCGACCTCACCGGCGCGGGCGCTCGCTACACGCTGCGGGATCTCCTGGAAAACATCATCGAACCTTCCAAGGTGATCTCCGACCAGTACGGCACCGAACAGTACACGCTCACCGATGGCTCGACGGTCGTCGGTCGCGGGTACGAGGAAGGCGGAAAACTCCACGTGGTGTTCGACCCGCGCAATCCGGAGGAGAAGGAAGTCGTGGACCTCGCCAAGCTCGCCTCCCGCAAGCCCTATCCGGTCTCACTCATGCCGATGGGCCTGCTCAACGCCATGAACCGCGACGAGGTGCTTAACCTGATCGCGTACGTCCAGTCCGCCGGCAACCCGCAGCACGCGGTGTTCAAGAAGTAGACGCACCGGCCTTCGTTCGCGCTCGCTCGCCGGCGCTGCCTTCCACGCAGCGCCGGCGAGTCGATGCAGAGTGGAGACTGGAGTTCGAACGCGAACACCGGCCCGCGACGCGGACACCGTCCCAAACCAGGAGCGGGACCGGGGGTGAGACCCACCGTTTGGGTCCGGCAAGGACCCTGCCCTCCTTCACTTCAGCGGCACCCCTGCCGCCCACAGCAGCCCGCGCGAGACATAGTCGAGGAATACCGGATCCGAGAAGGTTTCGTCCGAGTGCCCGTAGGTCGTGCCGAAGACGCGGGCGCGCCCGTACTGGTGCGTCCAAATCACCGGGTAATCCTTCCCGTCGCGCTCGCTCCGCGAGTTCGCCAGGGTGACCAGGTCCGGCCACACCTTCTCCACGATGTAGAGTTCGTCCATCGGGGTGGTCCAGCCGTCGGGCATTCCGCTCAGGATCGGATGGTTGGGGGCAGTTTTCACCACCGGATAGCGGCTCATGTGATCGTGGCGCCGGCTGGTCACGCCGAGGAACTCTCGCCACTCGTCTTCGACCGCGGCGCGATAGGTATGCATGGCACAGTGGATGACCACGGCCGGCACTCCTTCGCGGTGAGCCTGGGTGATACGGCGGATGTACGTGGGATCCGCGGTGTCGGCGAAGCACTCGTTGTGCACCACGACCTGGAATCCCTTCGCCCAATCCGGCGAGTCATACAGCGGGATCATCGCGCGCGTGCCGTTCCCGCCCGCGTTCACGATGGTCCAATCCACCGCCACGTGTTGCCCCACGGCGTTGGTCAGTTGCGCGGTCTGAAAGGGGTAGTTGTGGCAGCAACCGCCGGTCACGACGAGCACACGCAACGGCGCCTGGGCCGTGCCGCGTGGCGAGGTGCATCCGGGAACGGTCGCCGCCACCACACCCAGCAACGACCAGGCGGCCATCGATCGATTGGACATGGGCGGACGCTACGGAGCGCGCCCCGCCGCGGTCAATCCATGGATCCCATGCCCGAGTAGGCCGGAGTTCGGCCGCCGGCGCGCGGGTGCCCCCCTCGGGCCGCGGCTGCGGCGGCTCAATCCGGGCCGGCCGCCTTGACCTGCGGCTCTCCGCTCACGCGGGTGACAATGGAGGTCACCACCTGCTCGATGGACTGTGCGGTGGTGTCGACGCGTACCGCCCCCAGGCCCGGCATCAGCGGCGTCGCCTTGCGCTGGCTGTCCTGGTGGTCGCGATAGGCCAAGTTATCCACGACACCCTGCGCTCCGCGACGTCGCGCCCGTTCCTCTGAGGAGGCGTCGAGCCAGAACTTGAAATCGGTCTCGGGAAACACGGCGGTGCCGATGTCGCGCCCTTCCATCACCAGGGAACCGAACCGCGCGCAGTCCCGCTGCACCTGCTGCATCCAGCGACGGACCCCCGCCACAACCGCGACGTCCGAAGCCGCTTTGGCCACCTCCGCCGTGCGCAACTCCGCGGTGGGACGATATCCCTCCACGAGGAGGACCACCTCGTCGGGATCCCCTTCCAACCGGTGCAACCGGGTCTTCCAATGACGGCACGCGGCCATCACCGCCGATTCGGATCGGGTGTCGACGCCCAGCTGCAGGCAATGCCAGGCGAGGGCGCGGTACATGGCTCCGGTGTCCACGTAGCAGTAGCCCAGGGACCGCGCGACGCTGCGCGCCACGGTGCTCTTGCCCGACGCGCTCGGCCCGTCGATGGCAATCACCTTCCCGCCGGGTGCCGGTTTCATAGACCGAGCTGCCGGCGCCGGGACTCGACGTGGGCGAGCATGAATTCGGCGGTCACCGCCGGGCTCTCGTGCGAGTTATCCACCACCAGGGCGTCCTTGGCGGCTTCCATCGGCGCCACCGTGCGCGCCGCATCACGCCGATCCCGTTCCGCGGTGTTTTCCCCGGATCCTTCCGCCTTGCGCCGACGCGCCCGCACTTCCTCGCTGGCCGTCAGGAAGAACTTGAAGGGCGTTTCTGGAAACACATGAGTGCCCACGTCGCGCCCGTCCATCACCAGATTCCCGAAGCGCAGGCACTCCCGCTGAGTGCGCACCATCCAGACGCGCACGCCTGCAATGGGCGAAACCTTGGCCACGGTGCCGGACACCTCGTCGGTCCGGATCTCCGCCACCGGATGCACGCCGTCCACCAGCAAGCGCACCTCGCCGTCCCGGGCGTCCAGCGCCGCCGGCCAGCTCCGGACCACCTCCACCACGCGCCGCGGGTCGGTGATGTCCACACCCGTCCGCAGGCAATGCCAGGTGAGGGTCCGGTACATCGCCCCCGTGTCCACATAGTGAAAGCCCAGCTTCCTCGCAAGATAGCGCCCACAGGTGCCCTTCCCGCTCGCACTGGGTCCGTCGATGGTGATGACAATCGCGTTCTTCATGCCCCTCCCCGTCCGCCTCGGTCGTCGTCCATGCCCTCCGTGTCCCCCGCTCGACCCCAACGCCGACCAGGTCCCGACTGGCACGCCACGGGCCAAGCCAATCAGGAGCCGGCCTCAAGGTCCATCCGCGAGCCACGCCGTCTCCGGCAACGGTTCACCCTTTCGCGCATCCAGGATTCGCACGCCCAAGCCTTCGGGTCCCGGTGCCGCGAGTTTGGCGAAAAAATTGGGGAACGTCTTGCGCACACACCCCGGATCTCGCAGCCGGATGCCCGGCACCCGCAATCCGAATACCGCAAAGCACATCGCCATCCGGTGGTCGTGGTAGGTCTCGATCTCGGCCCCGTGCAGGGCTCCGCCGGGAAACACAGTCAAGGTGTCGCCCGCCTCCTCCACCCGCGCGCCGCACTTCGTCAATTCGGTGCGCAAGGCCACCACGCGTTCGCATTCCTGGACGCGCAGGCGCCCCAGCTCGGTGAACGTCACCGCCCGCGACGCAAACGGCGCCAGGACGATGGCGGTCATGATGCTGTCCGCCAGATCCGTCGCCCGCGAGACGCGCGGGGGCAGCGGCAGGAATCGCGGAAACGCGGCGTCGGCCTGCCATCCGGAATCCGGCCAATCGCGCACGGTCACGTCCCCCGGCGATTCGCCCGCCGCCCAAAAATAGCTTCCGCTCGAGGCGTCGGGTTCCACTGCGAACGTGCCGCCCTGCCAGGGAAACGCGCGCACCAGATGCCGCGTCATGTCCACGTACGGCAGTTCCTCGTCGTTGTCGCCCTCCACCCGCACGTCCCAACCTCCCACACGCGCGGAGAGCAGCAGCGCGGAGGCAAACTGGGAACTCTCGCGCACACTGACCTCCACCAAACCAGGTCGCGGACCCCGCCCTTCGATCAACACCGGGAGTCGGTTGGAAACGGATTCCACGCGGTAGCCGAGCCGGCGCAAAGCATCGAACAACTCCGCCTGCGGTCGCTCGTGCATGCGCGGCACGCCGTGCAGCCGGTACCATCCGCGTCCCAGACACACCATCGCCGCCAGGAAACGGGCCGCGGTGCCCGCGTTGCCCACGAACAGTTCGAGCGGCCGGTCCGCCGTGCCCCCGGCGGGCACCGAACCACCCTGACCGGTGATTTGAAGCCTGCGGTTCGCCGACTCCGCGGGATCCTGACCAACCTCCACGGCGTAGCCCAGTTGGCCCAGGCATTCCACCATCACCTGCGTGTCCTCGCTCCACAGGGCGCCCGTCACGCGCGTGACCCCCGAGGACAAGGCCGCCAGCACGAGCGCGCGGTTGGTGATGCTCTTCGAGCCCGGCACCGTGATCGTGCCCCGCAAGGGCGCCGCCGGCGGCACGATCTCGATCAGTGGAGGAAGCACGGGGAAGCCTTGATAAACCACGCGCGCACGATCACTCGGCGCCGGAACTGCGCACCGACGTCGCCCAACCATCCCGCCGCTCTTTCGAGCATTCCAGAAACGCGTGGATCGCCGCTCCGTCCCCCGCCTCCACGGCCGAGCGCAACTCGCGCAGGGCGTGCTCGAAACCGTCGAAGGCCACCATCAGCGAGGTGCGATTCGCCACCGCGATGTCGCGCCACATTTCGGGCGAACCAGAAGCCACGCGTGTCGTATCCCGGAACCCCGTCGCGCACAAATCGCGCTGCTCGGCCGGATGCGCCGGCGACAACACAAAATGCGCGAGCGCCGCCGCCACGAGATGCGGCAGGTGGCTGGTCCGACTGATCAGGGTGTCGTGGATCTCCGGATCCAGCGTCACCACCCGCGAGCCCACCGCTTCCCACAACTGCACCACCTGGATTCCCGCACCGGCGTCGCTATGTGTGTTCGGGGTCACCACCGTCACGGCGCCATCGAATAGATCCGCGCGCGCCGAGGACACTCCCGAGCGCTCCGAGCCCGCCAGAGGATGGCTGCCCACGAAGGAGCCCCCGGCCTGGTCCACCACCTTTTCCAACGCGCCGATCACGCTCGCCTTCACCGAACCCACGTCGGTGACCACCGCGCCGCGCTTGAGATGCCCGGCCAATTGCTGGGCCAGGATCGGCATCTGGGCGATCGGGGTGCAGAACACCACCAGGTCCGCGCCCGACACCACCTCTTCGAGCCGCATGCTCGCCGAGTCGAGCGCCCCGGCCGCGAGCGCCTCGGGAATGGCTGACTCCCGCCTCACTAGGCCGGCCACTTCCTGGCAAAGGCCTCGCTTGCGCAGAGCCAAACCAAGGGAACCGCCCAGCAGACCAACGCCCAGGATTGCTGTTTTCCGCCAGTGCACGCGCGGATTAACGCGAATGCGGC
>JADLFD010000012.1 GCA_020845805.1 Verrucomicrobiales bacterium
AAACCGAGGCAGGCCCCGGGACGGGTCGAGGGAGGGGGGCCGCAGCCGGCTTCCGACCCACCCAACCACTCCGGGATGGGCCCGCGGCGGATCGGTGCATCCCGAAGTTGTGGGTGATGGCGCTGGACTACCACCCCCTGACGGGTTAGGCATGGGGCGTGGAAGGGAAAGAAATCCTGCAAGGCCGGAAGCTGCGAGCCGAGGATGTGGTGTGGCTCAAGTGCTGGATCGAGGCGAACCCGGGGTGGAGCCGAAAACGGATTGCCCAGGAATTGTGTCGGCAGTGGGAGTGGCGGGATGGGAGGGGACGGTTGAAGGACTTCGCGGCGCGTAGCCTGCTCCTGAAGCTGGCCGGGCAGGGACGGATCAACTTGCCGGCGCTCCAAACGCATAAGAGACGAGCCGCACGGTCGGTGTCGGAGCCGGCGGATTGGGAGGAACCGGAAGTCCTGGCGTGCAGTCTGGCGAGGCTGGGGAAGATCGAACTGGCCCCCGTTGCCGCGGGGAGCGCGGCGGCTGGGCGATGGGCGTTCTATCTGACGCGCTACCACTATTTGGGGCTGCGCGTGGTCGGGGAAAACGTGGGGTATCTGGCCAGGGACGAAGGCGGCCGGGACTTGGCGTGCCTGCTGTTCGGGGCCGCCGCCTGGCGATGCGCCTCGCGGGATCAGAGCCTGGGCTGGACCGAAGAGCTGCGCCGTGAGCAGTTGGGCCGGGTGGCGGGCAATACGCGCTTTCTCATTCTGCCCTGGGTGCGGGTCCCCCACTTGGCGAGCCACCTTCTGGGGCAGGTGGTGGGACGAATCAGGGCGGATTGGAGAGAACGCTACGGGCACGATCTGGATTGGCTGGAGAGTTTCGTCGAGCGAGACCGATTTCGCGGCACGTGCTATCGGGCGGCCAACTGGCGTTGGGTTGGTGCGACGCAGGGGCGCAGCCGTCAGGATCGGGAGCGCCGACTCCAGGTACCGGTGAAGGACGTGTACCTGTACCGTCTGCACCGCCGGAAGGGGGGCCTGTGAATCGGTTGCGCGAGCTGGAGCAGCAGGCCCTGGAGGCGGGGCGCGAGTGGACCCGGGCACGGTTGGAGGGAGATCTTCAAGCCGAGTCGGACGCCTGCGCCAGGGTTTGCCCGAAGAGTGGGGACGCGTTGCGGGAGGGGCAATGGCGGCAGATGGAACTGCGAACGGTCAGCGGGATCGTTCGCCTGCGGGTGTATTACGGGTACTCCGTGGCGTTGCGGGCATGGATCACTCCGGTGCGTCTGGCGTGGGGACTGGAGAGCCACGAGCGGCTGAGTGGCGAACTGGCGGCGCGTCTGATCCACACCGTCACCGAGGTCGGTTCCTACGAGCGTACGGCAGCCATGTGCCAAGTGTGGGGCAGCCCGATCAGCGATGGGGCTCTCCATTCGCTGGTCCGGCGACTCGGTCAACGGGTTCCGGATCTGAAGCTGCCCGCCGAGAGTCCGAAGTCCTCGGAGGCGGCCTTCAGCCTGGTGATCATGATGGATGGATGGATGGCCCGTACCCGTGGCGTGGACTGGGGGGCGGATCCACGCCGCAAGGAACCGGAACGCGTGGCATGGTGCGAGATTAAGTCGGCGGTGATCTATCGGCTGGACCAACGCGGACAAAGTGCCTCGGGGCGGGGCTTGCTGAGTCAGAAGTTCATTGTCGCCTCGCCACCAGGAACCGATCCGGTCGGCTTTGGAGCGGCGGTGCATGCCGAAGCCTCCCGACGGGGAATGGCGCGAGCCCATCGGGTCTATCTGGTCATGGACGGAGCTGTTTGGTTGTGGGATCTGGCCGCCGATCGCTTCTCCGGGGCCGTCAAGACCCTCGACTTCCACCATGCGCGCGAACACCTCCAGGCCGTGGCCGATACCGAGCATGGTGTCGGAACGCCTGAAGCCAGGGCGTGGCTCAAGCCGATGCTCGCCGATCTGCGCGGTGGGAAGCAGGCGCGGGTCCTGCGACGCCTGGAGGAGTTGCTCGATCCCGGCCGCGCGCGCGCCGCGGAATCCCAAACCACCATCGAGAGGGAGGTGGCGTATTTTCAGTCCCACCGGGATCACCTCCAATATCGGGATCGCCAACGGGAAGGCAGCCCCCGAGGGAGCGGTGCCGTCGAATCCCTCGGCAAGCAGTTGCAGGCACGGCTTCGCGGATGCGGGCAGTTCTGGAGACGACCCGGCCTGGCCAATCTCCTCAGCCTCTGCGTCCTCGTCCGAAATCGGGACGATCACCACCTTTGGAACTGATCCTCACCCACAACTTCGGGATGCACGGCGCGACGCCAAGTGCCTATCCCGATCCTGTACACAGGGCACCGCTTCGACGAAGGGTTCCGCGCGGACCTGATCGCCGGAGAGTCGGAGCAACGCGACGACCTTCGACGGCCGCGCGATCGCCCCGAGGCCGTGGGGCTCGATTGCCCGGCTCGCCGGCTGCCCGGGTCCACCGGGTCGCCGGGGTCTCGTCGGGGAATCGGGTGCGGCCCGACCGCGGGTCCTTGCCGGCGGTCGGTCAGGCGTGGCCCGGATTGCGCTTGTGGATGCAAAGCGTGTTTCCGTCGGGATCCGAGACCATCGCCATCCGGCAGACGGGGGTGGGGAAGGGTTCCATCCGGAAGGGCACTTGGTTCGCCTTCAGGTGGGCGATCGCGGCGTCGAAGTCCCGGACCTCGAGGGCGACGGTGCAGCCGTCCGCGCTGGGCTTCCAACCCGGGGCGCTGCCAATCGCGAGGGCGTAGGGACCGAACGCGTACTCGACCCATTGGGCGTCGGGCGAGTCGGTGACGGAGGTGGGCTTCAGTCCGAGCACCCCTTCGTAGAAGGCGCGGGCCCGCGGCAGATCGGTGACGGCGTAGCAGGAGAAGGCGATTTCGGTGACTTGGAGCATGGGGATGCCTCGGGTGGCCGGGGCAGCGTATTCCCGGGCCTTCCCCGTGCCAACCCCACGTTCGCGGACCTGCCGGCCTGCCGTCGCGGAACGGTGCCTCCCGTGCCGAGGCGGAGGCGGAAACGACCGGATC
>JADLFD010000013.1 GCA_020845805.1 Verrucomicrobiales bacterium
CCATCGCCGACTGGACGGATCAGTTCGAGCGCATTCAAAGGCTGGAGAAGCAGGAGGTGGCGACCGAGGACGAACGCAAGCGCAAGGGGTTTGCGCTCGAGTCCGCGCGCGCGCGATTGGCGAGGCTGGACGCGGAGATCGCCGCCGCTTCGGCCCAGATCCGTCAGGCCGAGGTGGAGTTGGACGTGCTCACCGTGCGTGCGCCGCGGGACGGGCGCGTGCTGCAGTTGAACGTGCGCGAGGGCGAGTCCGCGGCGGGCGTGGCGGAGAAGCCATTGCTCGTGTTGGGCGACGTGAAGCGTCTCCAGGTGCGGGCGGACGTGGACGAACAGAACGCGCCCATGGTGGTGGCGGGGCAGCCGGGCACGGCGTTTCTGAAGGGGGACCGCGAACGGCGCATGCCGCTGGAGTTCGTACGGATTGAGCCGTATGTGGTGCCCAAGCGGTCGCTGACCGGCGACTCCGCGGAGCGCGTCGACACCCGCGTCCTCCAGATCATTTACGTGATGGATATGCCTGAGTTTGCCGTGTACGTGGGGCAGCAGGTGGACGTGTTCATCCAGCGGCCCGCCTCCGATCCCGGCGTCCACGCCGCGGCTGGCTCGCGGGCCGGCTCCCTCACCACCGCCGACACTTCCCGACCATGAATACTCCCCAATGGCAGTTTCGAGATCCCACCCTGCCGGGTGCGCGTCCGGCTGAGTTTGCCGGTCGTGCGAACCCGTGGACCACGCGGGTAGCGCCGTGGAATAGGGTGTCGTTGGCGAAGGTGGTTCTGACCCTGGCGGTGGCGGGCGTGCTCTTGAACGCCGGGCGGGCCGCGGTCGCGGCGGAGGAACCGCCGTTGCCTTGGCCCACGGAACCATTGAGCTTGGCGGATTGCTTGAATCGCGCCGAGTCCCACAACGCCACCATTGCCTCGGCGAAGAAGGAGTTGGAGGCCGCGGAGGGGGTAGTGATTCAGACGCGCGCGATCCTGCTTCCCAAGCTGCAGCTGAGCGGCGAATTCCGCGCGACGGAGGATCAGTCCGTGGAATCCGCGGCCACGCCGCTGGGCACCATTCGGTTCGGGCAAACCGAAACCTGGGACGCGGGGGTGCGTCTCGTGCAATCCGTGTATGAAGGCGGACGGATGCGGTCGGCGCTGCGTTCCTCGCGTCTGACACGGGCGGCGGCGGTGGAACGCTTCCAAACGGTGTTGTTGGACGAGTTGCTGCGCGTGCGCGAGTCGTACTATGACGCCCTGCTGGCGCTGGAGCAGATCGGCGTGCAACAGGCCTCGGTGACCCTGTTGGAGCGCGAGTTGCAGGACAACCAGCGGCGGTTCGATGCTGGGAGCGTGCCGCGATTCAACGTGCTGCGCGCGGAAGTGGAACTGGCCAACGCCAAGCCGCGCCTGATCCGCGCGCGGAATGCCTGGCGCAACGCCAAGACCTCGTTGGCGCATCTGATGGGGCACCGGGTTCCCAACGACATCACCGAGGACATTCCCCTCGCGTTGAGTGGCAAGCTCGAGACCGTGCCCTTTGAGTTGGAACTGGGGAAGGCGTTGGTCCTGGCGCAGGATCAGCGCAGCGAGCTGAAGGCCTTGCGCGCGGCGGAGCAATTGCGGCGGGAGGGGATGGTCGAAGCGCGGGCCGGGGCGCGACCGAGTCTCCAGGCGTTCGCTGGCTATGGGGTGCGCCGGGCGCAGTTCGGGGAGTCGCTCTCGGATGAGTTGCACGGGTGGAGTGCGGGGGTGCAGGCGTCGTGGAACCTCTTCGACGGCCGGATGACGCGGGGTCGCGTGGTGGAGGCGACGGCACGCCATGAGCAGTCCGAGATCGACTATGAAAACACGGCACGGCTGATCTCCGTCGAGGTGCGCACCTCCTACTCGAACTTCACCGAGGCGCGGGATGTCTTGGAGTCGCAGAAGAAGGTGGTGGAGCAGGCGACCGAGGCGTTGCGTTTGGCCACGGCCCGCGCGGAGGCGGGGAGCGGCACGCAGTTGGATGTGCTGAGCGCGCAGACCGCCCTGACCGAGGCGCGCACCACGCAGAATCTGGCCAGCCGTGACTATCTCGTGGCGTTGGCGCGTCTGCAGCGGTCGCTGGGGGTGGAGACGCCGTAGAGACGAGCCTCGTGAGGGGATGCTGCGGGGATTTGGGGTTTGAGGCGAGCCGCGGGCGGGTGGTAGACGCTTCGGGGTGAAGCTTCCCGGAACCAAGCGAGCGTCGGCGTGGTGGGTTGGGGTGGCCCGGATTCTCACGCTGGCCGGGGCGGGGATGTGTGGGATCCCGGGCGTTTGGGGCGCCGAGGCGGCGGAGGGTGGGGGCGGTTATGGTTCGTCCACTCGACCCGGGCATTCGATGCACGGGGAGGCTTTCAACGAGGGGCCACGACAACGGGCGCAGCTGATGCCCGGGATGCCGCGTATCCAGTTTCCGGTCAGCACCGCCCACGATCTCGCGCAGCAATTCTTCAACCAGGGCGTGGGGCAATTGCACGGCTTCTGGTATCTCGAAGCGGAGCGCACCTTCCGGCAGGTGAACCAGCTGGATCCGGCGTGCGCCATGGCGTTCTGGGGGATGGCCATGGCGAACGTGCGCAACGAGTCTCGCGCCCGCGCCTTTCTCACCAATGCGGTGGCGCTGAAGGCTTCGGCGACGCTACGCGAGCAGGGCTACATCAACGCGCTCGCCGAGTACTACGTCGAGGAGCGGGACGGGAAGAAGCGGGAGTCCAAGCAGCGGCGTCGGGACCTGGTGCGGGCTTACGAAGATCTGGTGCGCCGTTTCCCGGAGGACATCGAGGCCAAGGCGTTCCTGGTGTACCAGGTTTGGGACAACAGCGGCTTCGGGAACAACACCGACCTGCCGGTGACGAGCCATCTGACGGTCGACACCGTCGCGCGGCAGGTGTTGGAGCGCGATCCATATCACCCGGTGCATCACTATCGGATTCACCTCTGGGACGCGGAGGATGCGCGTCATGCGTTGGATTCCGCGGCGCTCTGCGGCCAGGGCGCGCCGGGTATCGCGCATCTGTGGCACATGCCGGGCCACACCTATGCCAAGCTCTCGCGCCACGACGATGCCGCCTGGCAACAGGAGGCGAGCGCGCGGGTGGATCATGCGCAGATGCGCCGGGACCGGCTGATGCCGGATCAGATCCACAACTACACTCACAACAACGACTGGCTGGTGGAGAGTTGGTCGTACGTGGGACGCGTGAAAGAGGCGTTGGCCCTGGCCCGGAATCTGGTGGAGCTCCCGCGGTTGTCGCGGACCAACGCGGCGCTGGCGTCCAGCCCACTGGCGTTCCGCTATGACTTCGGCGGCAGCAGTTGGGCGCGCGGGCGGGAGCGCTTGCTGCAGTTGCTGCCGCAGTTCGAGCGGTGGGACGAATTGCTGGCGCTATCCGAAACGCCCTATCTGGCCGGCGCGGAAAGCGTCGAGGAACGCGTGCGACTGGCGCGCGCGGTGGCGGTGGCCGGCGTGGTGAAGGGCGATACCGTTCGTGTGGAGCGCGAGCGGCGGGCGATCGAGGAGGCCTTGAGCACCCTGCGCGACGAGCGGCGCGCGGCGATGGAATTCGCGGAGCGCAAAGCCCTCGACGAGCGGAAGCCGCGGGAGGAGGTCCAGCGGGCGATGTCGGCCTCGGTGGAGGCGTTCGGGGATCGCGTGGAACGGTTCGAATCGTACCTGACCGAGATCCGGGTTCGGCAGGCGCTGGCGGCGGGGGACACCAACACCGCCCTGCCGCTGTTGGACCGGTTGAAGGATGTGCCGACCGATCAGATGGCGCTGCTGCGTTGGCAGGCGGGGGATAGGGTGAAGGCGCTGGAGGTCGCGAGCGAGGCGGCGGTGAAGGGGACCAACCGGTTTCACCCGCGGGCGTTGCACGCGGATTTGCTGTGGCGTGCCGGGCGCGTGGAGGACGCCAAAGTGGCGCTCGAAGTGCTGCGGCAGTCGCGGGTCTGGCCGGATGTGGATCTGCCGATCCTGGAGCGTTTGAAGCCCATCGCCGAGGCGGCGGGGTTCGTGGGGGGCGACTGGCGCGTGAGGCCGTCGGCGAGACTGGACGTGGGGGATCGCCCTTCGTTGGACGAATTGGGACCGCGCCACTGGCAGCCGGTGGCGGCGCCAGCGCTGCAGTTGCCGGACGTGACCGGCCGGATGCATGGCCTGGCGGAGCATCGTGGGCGCGGGGTGGTGGTGCTGTTTTATCTGGGGAAGAAGTGCCTGCACTGCCTCGAGCAGTTGAACGCATTCGCCGCCGCCCTGCCACGGTTCAAGGAGGCGGGGTTGGATCTGATGGCGGTGAGCACCGACGATGGCGAAGCCTTGCGGCGGACCTTCCGGCAGGGGGGTGCCGAATCCTTCCCGTTCCCGCTGCTTTCCAATCCGGACCTCGGCACGTTCAAAGCGTGGCGGGCATACGATGATTTCGAGGACCTCGCGCTTCACGGAACCTACGTGGTGGATGGCGAGGGCTTGGTGCGGTGGCAGGACATTGGATCGGAGCCGTTCATGGAGGTGGACTTCCTCCTCGCGGAGGCGCGTCGTCTCCTGAGTTTCAACGGTTCGCTCCGCGTGGCCGGCATGACGGCGCCGAAGTGAGGGGGCAACGGGTTTTGGGGGTGGGCGGGTGCCGCGGAGGGGGAGAGACGTCATTTCCTCCGCGAATAAGCTGTTGCCCGTGGGCGACGCTATGATAGAAGCACCGTCCGCTTCGGCCGGGCCGACGCGGGAAACCCTGATTTTCGCACGTTTATGTCACAGCATCGCAGCCTTCGCGCGGCCTCGACCTTGGGGGGCAAGCGCAACGTCCTGAAGCGCTATGAGCGCGTCGAAATCCTCCGGAAGCGGGGGCAGTGGAAGTCCGGTGATCGTGTCACCGGACTGCGCAAGACCAAGCCGATCGAGTGATCGCGGCGCGGACGATGATCCGCGCCTGATGGTCGTGCCGTGCCGGCCGACCGCCTGGGCTCGTGGGCCCCTCAGGGCGGCATCAATTCAGATGCCGCCACGAAGGTTCCAGAAACGAGGTACCCAGGCCGCCAGCCGGCGGGCCTCGTCCGGGTGCACGCGGGTTCTTCACGGAACCCTCCCCATCCCAGGAGGCCAGGTCCACTGACCCAACCGAGTTCCGTTTCGAGCGCGCCAGCGTTCATCCCGCTGCGCGCGCTTCTCTTTTCTAATCGCCATGAATTCCTCCCGACCCCCCAGACCTCCGTTTCGTCCCCGTCGACCCTCCGCCTCTGGCCCGCGTCCGTTCCGTGCGCGACCCGAAGGTGGGCCAGGGGACCGTCCTCGTCCTGTCCGTCCCTCGCGTCCTCCCTTCCGTGCGGCTTGGGGCAAGGGACCCGAGGCGGGTGCAGGGGGCGATGCCCCGCGCCGTGGTCCGTGGCGCCCGCGTCCGATGGGGCGTCCGGCTGGTCCGGGCAGCTTTGGTTCCGGCGGTGGGGCTGGAGGTGCGGCAGCGGAAGGGGGCGGACCAGGCGGGCGTCCGTTCCGTCCCGCGCGGCGGCCGTTTTCCCGTCCTGAGGGTGGCGGCGGCGACCGACCGTTCCGCGGGCGCCGGTTCGAAGGGGGAGGAGATCGGCGGTCGGGCGGTGGTGGTGGCGGGGGCGGGGACGATCGTGATTGGTTTGGACCTCGACGGCAGGACGGCGGGGAGCGCGCTCCGTTTCGGGCGGAGCGCCCGCCTTTCCGTGGGAACCGCGAGGATCGTGGTCCGCGGCCATTTGGTCGCGCCTATGGTCAGGGCGGACCTGGCGGCGGGGGAGGCAGGCCGGGTGGCTTCCGTCCTCGCCCCGACCAGGGTGCCGCCGGACCGGATTCCAGGGGCGCGGGCGAAGCGGGTGCGGGTGCGGGTGCAGGACCGGCGACGGGGGCCGGGTATCGGCCGCAGCGGCGTCCTTTTGCTGGACCGCCCCGCGAGGGCTACGGCGCGGCGCGCGGCGGGTTCCGTGGAGGTCCGCGACGCGAGTGGGGTGCAGGACCGAGCGGACCGCGTCGCACGTGGGGTGCGGGGCCGGGTGGACCACGGCGTGAGTGGGGAGCAGGTCCGGGTGGACCACGGCGCGAGTGGGGAGCGGGTTCGGGCGGAGTGCGGCGTTCCGCACCGCGCCCCTACGGTCCTGGGGCAGCGGGCGCAGGGGCGCGCGAAGGGGGTCCGGAGTCGGGAGCCGGTGGGCCGGCGAGGCCGATGAGGCCGGCGTGGAAGGCTCGTGCGCCGCGGCGTGAGTTCAAGGGGTTGCCGGAGGATCCGCGCGACGTGCTGGCCCGCGAGGGCGGATGGAAGAAGCCTCGGCGCGGACCCCGGCCGGCGGAGGCGGGTTCGTCGGCGGCGCTGCCGGACTGGGCGGCTCGCAAAGCGGGCATCAAGCGGGGGAAGCCGGGGGTTCACGGATCCAAGCGGCCGCGTCCGGCGAAGCCTGCCACGGTGGGGGAGACGGCGGCTCCGGAGGGGGCGGAAGCTGTGCCTTCCGGGGAAGCCGGGTTGGAGACGGCGGAGGGAACCACGACCACGGTGGAGGTTACTGGGACCCCGGTGGTGAAGGCGCCTCGGCCGCCCACGATTCGGTTGCAGAAGTATCTGGCCGATGCGGGAGTGGCTTCTCGACGAGGATCCGAGGATTACATTCGGGCCGGTCGCGTGACGATCAATGGCGAGGTGGTGACGGAGCTTGGGGTGCGCATGGATCCGGCCGCGGACGAGGTTCAGGTGGACGGTCAAACCGTCACCCCGTTGAAGAAGCTGTACGTCGCCCTGAACAAGCCGGTGGGATACACGTGCACCAAGGATGATCCGAACGCGGCGCAGAAGGTGGGGGAATTGCTGCCGGCGGAGTGGACCAGCCTGTATTCGGTGGGTCGCCTGGATCGCGAGAGCGAGGGGCTGTTGTTCCTGACCAACGATGGGGACTTCTGTTTGCACCTCACCCATCCCCGCTACGGGGTGCGCAAGGTCTATCGCGCGATGGTGGCGGGCATGGTGACGCACGAGATCCTGGCGCGGTTCCGCGCCGGAGTGGAATCGGACGGCGAGACCCTGCGCATTGTGGATGGCCGCGTGCTCACGGCGACGCGCGGGGAAAGCGTTGTGGAACTCGAGTTGGCGGAGGGCCGCAACCGCGAGATCCGGCGTCTGTTCGCCTCGGAAAGCATGGAGGTTCTTCAGTTGATGCGCACTCAGATCGGGAGCATCAAGCTGGGCGAGCTCAAGCCGGGACGCTGGCGGACGTTGACACCCGAGGAGCTGAAAACTCTACTCACGCCGTCATGACCAGACGATTGGGGCCCGGGATTGCGGCGATGGTGTGCCTCCTGTGGGCCTGTGCGGTGTCGGGATGGGCCGCGGTCCCGGCGTATTCGAAAGGGGACCGCGTGAACGTGCGTTCCCGTGCGGGGTACGCGGGTGAGATCATCACCCAGTTGCAGCGTGGGCAGCAGGTTTCGGTGCTCTCCACCAACCAGGTGGTGGCCACCACGGCGGACGAACCGACGGAGTGGTACCGGATCAGCCTGCCGGAAGGCACGGCGTTATGGGTGAATGCCCAGTACGTCGACGCCGAGACTCGCACTGTGACGGGGGATGTCCTCAACGTGCGTGCCGGTCCGAGCGTGGATCACGCCACGGTCGCGCGCTTGAAGCGCGGGGCGGTGATCCCTCGCCTCGACGAGGTGCGCGAAGGCTGGTTGAAGATCAGCGCGCCGGAAGGTGCGTTTGGTTACGTTCCCGCGCTCTGGATGACTTTTGAGGCCGCGGGCGCGCCGGTTTCCGCCTCGACTCCCGTTGCACCGGCCTCGACGGCGGTTCCCCGCGTGAACGGCGACACGGTCAAGGTCGTCACCCCGCCGCCGACGGCGGCTCCTTCCATCGCGGTGCCGCCGCCGGCCTCGGCCTCGGAGTCGGAGTCGACCGTGACGAAGACAAACGTTCCGGTTCTTCCTGTGCCCGCACCACCGCCACCTCCCGGGGGCGGGCAGGGCGTGCGCAGCGCGCAGGCGCAGCAAAGCGCGGTGGTCCCTCCCCGTCGCCGCATGGCGGCGATGGGTGCCCCACCCTTGGCGAGGGGACCCCGCACCAACGAAGTCGTCCAAGTGCCCACTCCTGTGATTGCGCCCGCGACCAACGAGGTCGTCGTGCGTCCGGCCATCAAGAAGCCGGACGTGACGGAAGGTCGCTGGGTGCGGCGTGAGGGGGTGGTGGTGCGACCCTCGCACATCCAGGCTCCCACGTTTTACGCGCTCAAGTCGCGCGATGGCGGTCGGACGATCAACTTCCTCATGACCACGCGCGAGGCGCCCATCGCGTGGAACGAGTATCGGGGCCGGGTGGTCATGGTCACCGGGCGCGAGTACCTCGATCGGCGTCCGCTCTGGAAAGGGATTCCGCTGCTCGACGTCGAGGAGATCGAGTCGGCACGGTAGCCCGAGCGTGCGAGACCGTAGAGGAGAGAGGCGCGGTACAGCATGGACAACCTGATTGATGGCCGCGCCATTGCGGCGGAGATCCACGGAGAAACTCGGGAACGCGTGGCGCGGTTGGCAGCCCGCGGCGTGAAGCCGCATATCGTGTTCGTGCGCGTGGGTGAGGATCCTGCTTCGCGGGTGTACGTGGGGATGAAGGAGCGGACCAGTGGCGAACTCGGGTTGCTTTCAACCACGCGGGTGCTGCCCGAGGACACCACGCAAGCCGCGCTCCTCGATCTGGTGCGAACGCTGAACGCCGACCCGGGCGTGCATGGCATCCTGGTGCAGGCTCCGTTGCCGCGTCAGATCGATGCGCCGACGATTTTCGCCGCGGTGGATCCGGCCAAGGACGTGGATGGGTTTCATCCGGTGAACGTGGGCAAGCTCCTGCTTGGGGACGAAGGCGGGTTCGTGCCCTGCACGCCGGCCGGGGTGCACGAACTGCTGATCCGTTCCGGGACGCGCATTGCCGGGGCGAACGTGGTGATTCTGGGGCGTGGGAACATCGTGGGAAAACCCATGGCGTCGATCCTGATGCAGAAGGGGCGCCATGCGGATGCCACGGTCACGGTCTGCCATTCGCGCACCGCCGCGATCGAGGAGCACTGCCGGCGGGCCGACATTCTGATCGCCGCCATGGGGGTCGCGCATTTCGTGCGTGCGTCCATGGTCAAGCCGGGCGCCGTAGTGGTGGACGTGGGGGTCAATCGCGTTCCGGATGCCACGGCGAAGTCAGGTTCGCGATTGGTGGGCGACGTGGATTTTGCCGCGGTGCAACCGCTGGCGGGCCGCATCACGCCCAATCCGGGCGGGGTCGGGCCCATGACCATCGCCATGCTCAT
Source organism: Verrucomicrobiales bacterium (assembly GCA_020845805.1). GTDB lineage: Bacteria > Verrucomicrobiota > Verrucomicrobiia > Limisphaerales > CAIMTB01 > CAIMTB01. The sequence goes on from JADLFD010000013.1 coordinate 9,308, forward strand.
GCGCAACACTGTGCGCGCTGCCGAGCAGAACTGCCGGTAGCGGATACGGAGGGCAGGTGGGGTCGGATTCGCGGCCGGGGAGCGCCGTCGCGCAGTCCGGGCCGGACAGCCCCTCTGCTCATTCTATCGGGGGCGCGGTGCCTGGATCAGGTCTGCCGCCGCGTTGGGGGCGCCCTGCCACACCATCGCCCGTTCCCCCACCTGGGCGAAGAGCTCCCATCCCGAAGCGGAGAATCCCACGGGCGCGACAATAGACCCTTCCAGAGTGTGGAGACGCGCCACGATTTGGCGTGTGCCGACATCCCACAGGTACACGTTGCCCGCGTCGCCACCGCCGAGGAGGCGACGTCCATTCGGGGAAACCTGCAGGTCCCAGATCGATTCCCCCACCGCCTCGAAGGCGGCCTGGGCTTGGGCCAGGATATCCCAACTCTGGACCAAGCCATCCGCGCTGGACCAGGCCAGACGATGGGAGTCGGGAAAGAACCGGACGGCGGTGGGCACGCCGCGCACCACGCGACGCCGTTCGCGCAGGCTGCGCCGGTTCCAATCCCAGACGGCGAGTTCTCCATCGATGTTGGCGGTGGCGATGAGTTGCTGATCGGGTGAGAACTCGGGGGGCAGCCAGGTGGTGCGAGGTCCCGGCAGGGGGCGCAGGGGCGCGGGCCAGCCCACTTCCCAGAGTCGGACCTCGGAAAGGGGATCCGTGTCGGGCTGCCAGACCAGACGATGTCCGTCCGGTGAGACGGCGGTGAGCACCGTGATGGGTTCGGGGAGGGCGATGGGCGGTTCGACCGGGTTTCCTGTCTGATCGAACCGTTGCATCGAGGCCCCCGGGCCGAGGTGAAGGACACCGTTCCGGAGGACGCGCACCACCGAGCCCGTCGTGCGAGCGGGCAGGGGTTCCATGGCCAGGGATTCGGGGTTCAACCTTGCGACCTCAGTGCCGGCTCTGCTGCGGATCGCCCACTGTCCCGCCGTGACCTGGAGGAGGCCGTCGACCGCGAGGGAGGTGGGCTTGGAGGGCGGTGGGGGAGGGCGGTGGACGTCCCAGAGCCGCAGCGTCTGATCGAGGGAACCCGAAGCGAGGGTTTGTCCGTCGGGGGAGAGGGCGAGATTGCCGACCAGGGAGCGGTGGCCGCGGTACGTCGCCGTGAGGGTGGCGGTGGCCACCTCCCAGACGTGGATACGGGCGTCGCGGCCCCCGGTGAACAGGCGATGGCCGTCGGCGGACCAGGCCAAGGCGCGCACACCTCCGGCATGTCCGGCGCGGCGGAATCGGAGGTCGAGCGAGGTGGCGTTCCACACCGCGACGTCACCGGTGACCGAACCGGTGGCGATCCACTGACCGTCGGGGGAGAACGAGACCGCGGTGCAAAGGCCAGGCAGGGTGTCGCTGGAATGGGACGCTCCCCAGGGGCGCAGGCTGACACCGCCGTCCGCGGGCTGGGGCAGAGCCATGCGTTGGAGGTCGGGCGCAATGTCGCCGTAGAACCAGGTGGAAGGCAGCAAGGGTGTGCGCGCGACGGGGGTGTGGGTGGCCAGGTCCCAAACCACGCATTCCTGGCGGGCGATGGCGGCCAATCGCCGGCCGTCGGAAGAGAACCGCAGGGCCACGGCGGCCGACGAGAGTTCGAAAGCCGGTCCGGCGGCGCGAACACGGGCGACCTCCCAGACCTGCACGCGCCGGTCATCCCCGCCCGAGGCGAGCAGGGTGCCGTCCGGAGAGGCGGCCAGGGCCATCACGCGTCGCCCGTGCGTGCCCAGGCGTTCCTGTTTGCCGGAGGCCAGGTTCCAGAGTGTGACCTCCCCCTCCGCGGTGGCGCAGGCGAGGCGTTGTCCGTCGGGGAGGAAGGTGAGTTGGGAGGTGCGCTCGTCGAGGTGACCCAACGTGGCGCGTTCGTTCGAAGCGGCACGGGACCGGAACAGCCACCATTCGAGGTCGCGGAGATCGGGGCCCGATGGATTATTGCGGCCCGTTTCGATCCGGGAGGTGGCCGTCGCGGGATCCCAGCGTTCGAGGAGGTCGGCGGCACGGCCGGGATTTCCTTGGGCGAGCGCGCGTTCGACGCTGCGCATATCCTCGACGTAGTCCTTGGCACGAACGAGCAGGGCGTCGGCGTCGAGTCGCACCCGGGCATAGAAGGTGACTCCCACGAGGGCGAAGAACAGGGCCAGGGCCAGCAGCGCCAGGGCAGCGGTCCAGGGTCGGCGCCGCGCCCAGCGGAGTCCCCTGGCCATCGGCGGGACGGGGCGTGCCTGGATGGGTTCCTCGCGCAGGAAGCGATCGAGATCCGCCGCCAGTTCCTCCGCGGAGGCGTAGCGCTGCGCCGGTTCCTTGGTGAGGCACTTCAGGCAAATGGTTTCGAGATCCCGCGGCAGGTCGGCATTGAGCAGTCGGGGAGCGACGGGTTCCTCCTCTTCGACGAGTCGCAGAGTGGCGGTGGGTGTGGTGGCGGCGAACGGCGCGCGACCGGTGACGAGGTGGTACAGCAGGGCCCCGAGGGAGTAGACGTCGGAGGCCGGGGTCAGCTCGCGGCGGGCCCCGGCTTGTTCGGGTGGCATGTAGCCGGGAGTTCCCAGGACCTGTCCGGTAAGGGTGAGGGTTGGGTGCGTGCCGGCGCTGTGCGCCACGCGCTTGGCGAGGCCGAAGTCGGTGATGCGTGGCTCACCGCGCGCGTCGATGAGCACGTTGGAGGGTTTCAGATCGCGGTGGAGGAGGCCGCGTTGGTGGGCGTGGTCGATGGCGCGGGCGATGCGGACGAGCAGTTCCGCAGCCTGTCGGGAGGGGAGGGGACCCGTTCGGGTGAGGGTCGCGAGGTCTTGGCCCTCCACCAAATCCATCGAGAAGAAGAGATGACCGTCTTCTTCGCCGATTTCGTGGATGGCCACAATGTGGGGATGGGCCAGGCTGGCGACCGCGGCCGCCTCGGCGCGGAATCGCTCGCGTTCGCCCGCTTCCGCGAACCCGGAGTCCAGGAGCACCTTGAGGGCGACGTCGCGGTGGAGACGCTGCTGCCGCGCCCGATAAACGATGCCCATTCCCCCGCGCGCGATTTTCTCGAGCAGCACATAGTCGCCCATCCGGCGCGGTTGCGCGGCGAGGTCGGGGTCGGGGTCGGCGAGGGAAGGCTCGGGTCGGGCGTTGGCGGGCCGGTCTGGGTACAGGCTGGGGAAGAAGAGCAGTCGCGCGAGGCAGGTGGGGCAGAGTCCCTCGGCCACCTCGGGGTGGGTGGGCGAGCCGCACTGGTGGCACTGGCTCGTGCCGGGGGCGTGGTCCGGGGAAGCGTGCATGCGGAAACTACCAGGGTTTACGCGATTCCCGGGGGGATCTTTCCCAGCTGCGCCGGTGGGTGAGGCGCGGGGGCCACGGGCGGAGGGGGGTGCGGCAACGGACTCTCAGGGCGCCCATAGGGAGAGGAAGTGGGCGAGTTCCTGCTGGAGGTCGGCGTCGGAACCCACCGTCGTCTCGATCTCCTCCAGGACCAGTTCACGCAGTCGGCGGCGCATGCGGAAGAGTTGAATGGCGACGCCATTGGTGGAGAGACCCAGTTGGCCGGCCAGGGCGGTGTGGCTTTCGCCGGCCGCGTCCGTGAGGTGGGGGGCGAGGGTCTCGAAGACGGGGAGGCGTCCGCGGCGTTGGTGTTCGGCGCGCAGGCGAGCCAGGGCCTGGGTCCAGATCGTCTGCGCCCATTGCCGGTCGAATGCGGCCTCCGGAGAGGGAGTCTCGGAGAGCAACGCCAGGAAAACGGATTCGGCGGGCTGGGCATCCAGCGGGATGTGTTCGGCGGTGCCCGCGCGTTTGGCAGCGTGGACCCGGCGATGTTCGCTGACGAGGTAGTTGCGCAGGGCGGTGATCAGGTAGTTACGGAAGCGTCCGCGTGGCGCTTCGGCGCGTTCGAGCCCCTGGCTTCGCAGCAGGTGGCCGAGAAAGCCCTGCACCGTGTCCTGGGCGTGCTCGGGGTCCAGTCCGAGGCGTCGCAGGTACATGTACAGCGGCTGCCAGTAGGCGGTGCACAACTCATTCAGGGCGGCCTCCGCTTCCTGCCCGCCCACGGAAGACCGCGCGCGCAGGATCAGCGTCCAGCGTGTTTCCGGGAACGGGCTTGTGGTCTCGACGCTGCTCATGGGCATGGGCCGCGGGGCCCGCCCATCCTAGGAGCCGGCCGCCAAATGAGAAGTACCACCCTCAGCATGCCCGAGCCTTCCCGGCGATTGCATCTGGTGCGGCTCGTGGAACAATCGGCGCGATGCCTGATCCCGTGGACCCCTGTTGCAGGCGACGAATATGGAGGACCATGACCATGGTCTGGATGGTGTTGGTGTCGCTCCTGACCACCGCCGTCGCCTCGCGCGCGGACGAGTCCGCGCCGCAGTTCAACCGCGATATCCGTCCGATCCTCTCTGACAATTGCTTCGCCTGCCACGGATTCGACCCCAAGCATCGCAAGGGAGGCCTGCGTCTGGATGTGGCGGAGGGCGCCTATGGCACTGGTAAGAGCGGCGAGGTGGCCATCAAGCCGGGGCAACTCGAGGCGAGTGCCGTGTGGAAACGGATCACCACCGAGGACGCCGACGAGGCCATGCCGCCGCGCGACTCGCACAAGAGCCTGAGTGCGGAGCAGCGGGAGACCCTGCGCCGATGGATCCAGGCCGGCGCGCCCTATCAGAGGCATTGGGCCTTCGAGACGCCTGTGAAGGCCGAGCCGCCAGCTACGCCGGAATTGGCCAGGTTGCCCAATCCGATCGACCGCTTCCTGCGGGCGCGGCTGGCCCGGGAGGGAATCGGTCCGTCTCCGGAAGCGTCGCGGGAAGTGCTCATCCGACGCGTCAGCTTTGATTTGACGGGGCTGCCGCCCACCCCCGACGAGGTGGCGCGCTACCTGGCCGATGAGTCGCCCGGGGCGTATGAACGCATGGTCGAGCGCTTCCTGCACTCGCCGCGCTATGGGGAGCAGATGGCCCGGCACTGGCTCGATGTGGCGCGCTATGCCGACACCCACGGGCTGCACCTCGACAACGAGCGATCCATGTGGCCGTACCGCGACTGGGTGGTGAAGGCGTTCAACCGGAATGAACCGTTCGACCAGTTCACCGTCGAGCAGTTGGCGGGGGACCTGTTGCCTGAACCCACCCAGGATCAACTCGTGGCCACCGGGTTCAACCGGAACAATGTCACCACCAGTGAGGGCGGCTCCATTGATGCCGAATTCGTCTTTCGCTATGCCGTCGATCGGACCGCCACCGCGGTCCAGACGTGGATGGGGCTGACCGCGGGTTGTGCCGTCTGTCATGATCACAAGTTCGATCCGCTGACCCTGAAGGAGTTCTACTCGCTCTACGCCTTCTTCCACAGCGCGGCGGATCCGGCCATGGACGGCAACATCTCGCTCACGCCCCCGATCCTGAAGTTGAGAACCCCGGAGGACGACGCGCGTTTGGCCGAGTTCGACGGCCGTGTGGCGCAGTCGGAAGCCCGGCTCAAGGAGGCCTACCGCGCCGTGGTCTATACCGATCCCGCGACCCTGGCGTCGCCGCCGCCACCGCAGGATGTGGAGACCATCTGGGCCGACGACGACATCCCCGCCGGCTGGCGCATCAGCGCGAGTTCGGGGTCGGAGCCTTCGTTTGTCACGGCGGGGGCGGTGAAGCCCTTCAGCGGAAGCCGTGCGTTGCGTCGGCAGGACAAAGGCCTGGCCCAGGACGTCATCGAAGCGGGGCCCGGTCCCATGATCCTGCCGCAGAGCGCGCGGTTGGTGGCGCACGTCTACCTGGATCCCGCAGATCCGCCGCGGGCCATCATGCTGCAGTACCGCACGGGTGAGTGGAAACATCGTGCGGTCTGGGGGGATGAGGACCTCATCGAGTGGGGGCGCAAGGGGACCACGGAGCGATCGCATCAGGGTCCGCTCCCTGCCGCCGGCGTCTGGGTGCGCCTGGAGGTCGAGGCCGCCGCGCTCGGATTGAATGCCGGCGATCGCGTGAACGGGTTTGCGCTCACGCAGCACGGCGGGACGGTGTTCTGGGACAAAGTCGGGGTGAAAGGTCGCGTCGATGTGACCACCGACCCGCGTCGGTCCTACCTGGCGTGGATCGGCCAGCACGAGGGGAAGGACGTGGCCGCGTTCCCGGAGGAGGTCCGCAAGGTGTTCAAAGAGACCACCTCCGGGAAGCGGACGGCGGCCCAGGAAGAAGTGTTGCGTGAGCATTTCCTGGTGCGCGAGTGCGCCGACACCCGCGTTGTGTTCGACCCCCTGCTCAGCGCGGTGGCCTCGTGGCGCAAGCAGCGTGCGGAATATGACGGCGCCATTCCGGCCACCCTCATCTGGAAAGACTTGGACCAGCGCCGCGAGAGTTTCGTGATGGAACGCGGGGCTTACGACCGGCCGGGGGATCGCGTTCACGCCGGCGTGCCCGCGGCCCTGCCGGCGCTGGTGGCCCAGGGCACCAACGCACCAACGCGGCTGGATTTCGCACGCTGGCTGGTGGATCCGCGGCATCCCCTGACGGCGCGCGTCACGGTGAACCGCTTCTGGCAGCAATTCTTCGGACTCGGATTGGTCAAGACCGCCGGGGATTTCGGCTCGCAGGGCGAACCGCCACGGCACCCGGAGCTGCTGGATTGGCTGGCCGTGACCTTCCGCGAATCGGGATGGGACGTGCGCGGCCTGGTCCGGCTCCTGCTGAACTCGGACGCCTATCGCCAGTCGTCGAGGGTGGAACCCGAGGTGCTGGCCAAGGATCCTGACAACCGCCTGCTGGCGCGCGGTCCGCGCTTCCGGCTGGACGCCGAGCAACTGCGCGACAACGCGCTCTTCGTGAGCGGGCTGATGGTGGATCACGTGGGTGGAAAGGGTGTGAAACCCTACCAGCCGCCGAACATCTGGGAGCCCGTGGGATTTGTGGGCTCCGATACGCGCGACTATCGGCAGGACAGCGGGGCCGCGCTGTATCGCCGCAGCCTCTATACCTTCTTCAAGCGCACCGCGCCGCCGCCCTTCATGGCCTCCTTCGATGCGCCCAACCGGGAGCAGGCCTGCATGCGGCGCGAGCGCAGCAACACCCCGCTCCAAGCCCTGCAACTCATGAACGACGTGCAGCATTTCGAGGCGGCGCGCGCCTTGGCCGAACGCATGATGATCGAGGGCGGCGCCACTGCGGACGACCGGTTCCGATTCGCGTATCGCACGGTGCTGGCGCGGCTGCCCCAACCGGTGGAGCTCGAGGAGGTGCAGCGCGCGTTCGAACGCCATCTGATCCGGTATCGCGGCAGCCCTGACGATGCGCGGCGCGTGGTGCTCGCGGGCGCGTCGAAGCCGAGCACTCATCTTCCCGCCCCGGAGCTGGCCGCCTACACGCTGGTGGCCAACCTGCTGCTGAATCTCGACGAGACGGTCACGAGGAATTGAACACGACGGTGGCTGGCGGAGCCCGACCCCGATCCCGACCCCGAACGCGAAACGGAAAGACCATGAATCCTCTTACGGAATACCAGGTGCAGCAGACTCGGCGGCAGTTCTTCGGCCACGCCGGGGTGCGGTTGGGCGGGCTGGCTCTCGGATGGCTGTCGGCCTCGGGGGCGATGCGCTCTCCCCGTGCTTTGGCTGCGTCCAGCCAGGGTGCGGTGCACCCGGCGCTGCCGGGCTTCCCGCACTTCCCCGCGCGCGCGAAGTCCATCATCTACCTGCACATGAACGGGGCGCCGTCGCAGATCGACCTGTGGGACTACAAGCCCAAGTTGAAGGAGTACTTCGACAAGGATCTGCCGGACTCGGTGCGTATGAACCAGCGGCTCAGCACCATGACCAGCGGGCAGACGCGTTTCCCGGTGGCCCCGTCGCGTTTTCGCTTCGCCCAGCATGGGCAGTGCGGACGCTGGGTGAGCGAGTTGTTGCCGCACACGGCGAAGATCGTCGACGACATCGCCCTGGTGCGTTCGGTGCACACCAACGCCATCAACCATGACCCGGCCTGCACCTTTGTGATGACGGGGAGCGAGGTGCCGGGCAAGGCCAGCATCGGATCCTGGATCGCCTACGGATTGGGGAGCGAGAATAGCGATCTGCCCGCGTTCGTGGTGTTCACGCCGGCCTTTCCCTCCACTGGCAACGGACAGGCGCTCTATCATCGGTTGTGGGGCAGCGGCTTTCTGCCGGGCCGTTGCAGCGGGGTCGCACTGCGCGGGGTCGGGGATCCCGTGCTGTACCTGCAAAACCCGGACGGCGTGGGGGCGGCGGATCGGCGCGTGATGCTGGACGCCCTGAACCGCCTGAACCAAAGGACCTACGAGGCCTTTGGCGATCCGGAAACGCAAACGCGCATTGCGCAGTACGAGATGGCCTTTCGCATGCAGGCGAGCGTTCCAGACCTGACCGACCTGTCGAAGGAATCCGCCAGCACACTGAGTTTGTACGGTCCGAACGTCGCCAAGTCCGGCAGCTTCGCGCACTCGGCCATCCTGGCACGGCGCCTGGTGGAGCGTGGAGTGCGCGCGGTGCAGGTGCTGCATCGCGGGTGGGATCAGCACGACAACCTGCCCACGGCGCTGAAGAACCAGTGTGAGGACACGGACCAGCCGACGGCGGCGCTGATCCAGGACCTGAAACAGCGTGGGCTGCTGGACTCGACGCTGGTGGTTTGGGGGGGAGAGTTCGGCCGTACAGTGTATTCGCAGGGCCGCCTGACGGAGGAGAACTACGGTCGCGATCATCACCCGCGCAACTTCTGCATGTGGCTGGCCGGGGCTGGCGTCCGCGGCGGCATGGTGTATGGGGACACCGACGATTTCAGTTACAACATCGTGGAGAACCCGGTTCATGTGAACGATCTCAATGCGACCTTGCTGCATTGCCTGGGCATCGATCACCAGCGGTTCACCTACAAGTTCCAGGGGCTCGACCAGCGCCTCACGGGCGTGGAGCCCAGCCGGGTCGTGAAGGAAGTGCTGGCCTGACCGGGTGCGGATCCTCCTGAGTCCATGCCGGTCCACACGCCGCAACAACAGGCCGCCATCACCGCGCAGGGTGACGTGCTGGTCATGGCCGGTGCCGGGGCGGGCAAGACCAGCACGTTGGTGGCGCGGATCCTCGATCGTGTCCTGCATGGATCGCCCCGCGTGTCGCTGGACCGTGTCCTGGTGGTCACCTTCACGGAGGCCGCCGCCACGGAGATGCGGCATCGGCTTTCCGTGGCCCTGGAAGCCGCGGCTCAGCCGTCCGCCGTGGAGGAATGCGAGGAAACCTCCGTCGCCTGGGCTCGCGACCAGCGTGCCCTGTTGGAATCGGCGCGCGTCTCGACGCTGCATGCGTTCTGCCTGCGGTTGGTGCGCGACCATTTTCATCATCTCGATCTCGATCCGCAGTTCGCGGTGCAGGATGCCGCGCAGGCTGGGATTCTGCGCAACCAGGTGTTGGACGAAGTGCTGCGAGCGGCGTACCTGGATCAGACCGATGCCGGGGCGGGCGTGGGCGAGTTCCTTCGGCGTCACGCCGCGGACGGGGATCGGGCGGTGCGCCACCTGATCCTGCGCGTCCACGATTACGCGCGCACCCTGCCCGAGCCGGAGACCTGGATGGCCGAGCAACGCGGGCGCCACGCCCGGAACGAGCCCGAGTGTTGGTGGG
>JADLFD010000014.1 GCA_020845805.1 Verrucomicrobiales bacterium
GCGCCCAGGAATCCCCCGATCATGATGTAGCGGGCCTGTATCGCAGGGGAGGGGACCGGGTTGACGAAGGGGGCGGAGGCGGGGCGGGTCATGGGATGGACAGCGTCGGGGCGATCTCAGCTGGCGGGGAAAATGGCTGGGAAACGTGCGGCGCGCCAGTCCGCGAAGAAAAACTGAGATGCGCCCGGGGGGGCGCTCGTGGGATCGTCGGCCCATGACCAATCGGGTACGCGTGGCGGTGGTGGGTGGGGGCGCGGCGGGATTCTTCGCCGCGATCCGCAGCGCGGAGTTGGGGGCGGAGGTGACGATTCTGGAGAAGAGTGCGCAGGTGCTGGGCAAGGTACGCATCTCGGGTGGGGGACGGTGCAATGCGACACATGCGTGCCTGGATGCGAAGGAACTGGCGACGCGTTATCCGCGCGGGGGGCAGGCCCTGATTGGACCGCTGCGCCGATTTGGCGTGGCGCAGACCATCGCTTGGTTCGAGGAGCGCGGGGTGGCGCTAAAGCGCGAAGACGATGGACGCATGTTCCCGGTGACCGACCGTTCGGAGACCATCATCGAGTGCCTGGTGGAGGGGGCGCGACGCGCCGGGGTGACCACGCGCACCAACGCGGGGGTGGTGGACGTGAAGACGCTCGCGGGCGGCGGATTCGAGCTTGGCTGCGGCGAGGGACAGCCGGGGGTGACCTGTGACCGCCTCCTGTTGGCGACGGGCGGGTGTCGTTCCGCGGCCCTGGGGGTGTTGGCGGCGAAGCTAGGGCATGGCCTGGAGCCGCCGGTGCCCTCGTTGTTCACCTTCCACATCGACGTCCCGTGGATCCGGAATCTCGCGGGGGTCTCGGCGGAGGCCGAGGTGCGTGTGATCTCCGCGGGACTGCGGCAACAGGGCCCGATGTTGCTCACGCATTGGGGGCTGAGCGGTCCGGCCGTCTTGCGGTTGTCGGCCTGGGGCGCGCGCGAACTGGCGGCCATGGACTATCGGTTCCCCCTGCGGGTGAACTGGCTGCCGGGGATGAGCCAGGACGCCGTGCGGGCGGAGCTCCAGCGCAAGCGCGAGACGGACGGCGCCAAGCTGGTTGTGAACGCCCCAGTGGGCCGGTTGATGACGCGGCTCTGGGAGCAACTGGTGCTGGCCGCGGGGCTGGATCGGGGGGCGCGCTGGTCCTCGGTGCCCAAGGCGCATCAGCTGGCGTTGGTGCGCATGCTGACGGAATGCGAGCTGCCGGTCACGGGCAAGAGCCTGAACAAGGATGAGTTCGTCACCTGCGGTGGGGTGCGGCTGGCCGACGTGAACTTCAAGACCATGGAGAGCAAGCTTTGTCCCGGGTTGCACTTCGCGGGTGAGGTGCTGGACATCGACGGCATCACCGGCGGGTTTAATTTCCAGGCGGCGTGGACCACGGGCTGGATCGCCGGGACGTCGATGGCGGAGCGGGTGACAACTACGACCGCGGCAGCGTGATGCCGGTCTGCCCTTGGTATTTGCCGCGGCGGTCGGCGTAGGAGCGTTCGCACGGCGTGTGACCCCGCAGGAACAGCACCTGCGCCAGCCCTTCCTCGGCGTGGATGCGCGCGGGCAGCGGTGTGGTGTTGGAGATTTCGAGAGTCACGTGGCCCTCCCATTCAGGCTCGAGCGGCGTGACGTTCACGATGATGCCGCAGCGGGCGTAGGTGCTCTTGCCGAGGCAGACGGTGATGACATCGCGCGGGATGCGGAAGTATTCCACGCTGCGCGCCAGCGCGAACGAGTTGGGCGGCACGATGCAGGTGTCCCCGACGAGATCGACAAACGAGCGTGGGTCGAAGTGTTTGGGATCGACCACCGTGTTGAACACGTTGGTGAAAACCTTGAACTCGCGGGCCACGCGCAGGTCGTAGCCGTAGCTGGAGAGCCCGTAGCTGACCACCGGTTCGCCGGCGGCGTTGGCTTTCACCTGCGCCTCGACGAACGGTTCGATCATCCGGTGTTCCCGTGCGAGGCGCCGGATTTCCTGGTCGGAGAGAACGCTCATGGCGTGGGCGTGGGCGGAGCCGGGATCAGCGGTAGGGCTGGTGGAGCGTGACTGGTTTCTGCTGCTTGGAGCGGATCTTCAGGTTGAGCATTTCGACCCCCACCGCGAAGGCCATGGCGAAGTAGATGTAGCCTTTGGGAATGTGTTGGTGGAATCCCTCGGCGACGAGCATGGAGCCGATGAGGATCAGGAAGGCGAGGGCGAGCATCTTGATTGTCGGATGACGCTCGACGAAGGCGCCGATCTGATTGACGAAGGCGAGCATGACCAGCATGGCGAGGACCACTGCGGCGATCATGACGGGGACGCGGCTGGTCATGCCGACGGCGGTGATCACGGAATCGAGGGAGAAGACGATATCGAGGAGCAGGATCTGGACGACGACGGCGCTGAATTTGGGCACCACTTTCGCGGAGTGCGCGCCATCGTCACCTTCGAGTTTCTCGTGGATCTCGTAGGTGCTTTTCGCGAGGAGGAAGAGCCCGCCGATGATCAGCACGAGGTCACGACCGGAGACGGCGATCTTCAAGCCGAAGACCACGGTTTCAAAGAAGGGTTTCTCGAGGCGCGCCACCCAGGCGATGCCGAAGAGCAGGATGATGCGAGTGATGAGCGCGAGGGCGAGGCCGGTTTTCCGGGCCTTATCCTGCAGTTCCAGGGGGAGTTTGCCCGCGAGGATCGAGATGAAGATGAGATTATCGATACCCAGCACGATCTCGAGGAGCGTCAGGGTGAACAGGCTGATCCAAATCTCGGGGCTGCTGAGCCATTCCATGGGCGGGAGTTCTGCTTGAGTGAGGGAAGCCGCGTCAATGACGGCGTGCATTCGTTTGCGCCGGCGTGAGGCGGGTTTGGCGCCTTGCCTGTCCCGCGGACGCATGCGATACCGCGGGTCGATGCCTGGAACGGAACGACTTGATCTGGCGGCGATGGAACGGCCGGATCCGCGACTGTTGACCTGCTATCTGCTCGGGGCTCTGGTGGTGCCTCCCGCCTTTCCATTCCTGGCAGTGTACCTCTACTGCCGGTACCACACGTTGCGGTATCGGTTCGATGAGTCCGGCATTTCCATGCGGTGGGGGATCCTGTTCCGGCGTGAGACCGTGGTGAACTACGCGAGAATCCAGGACATCCAGATCCGGGCCAACATCCTGGAACGCTGGCTGGGGCTGGCGCGCATCGAGCTGCAAACGGCGGCGGGCAGTTCCAGCGCGGAGATGACCCTCGAAGGGTTCACGAACGTGGAGGCAGTGCGGGATTTTCTCTACAGCCGGATGCGCGGCGCACGGGGGGACCTGTCCGAATCGCGGGTGGCTGTCCTGGGGGGCGAGGGCGCGACGGTTCCGGCCGAAAGTCTGGCGCAGATCCTGCAAGAGGTGGCGAGCGAACTGCGCGCCATTCGTGAGAAGCTCGAATCCACTCGTTGAGGCGAAGGTCATGATGCAGCCGATGCGAGAATTCCTGATCCGATGGTTGCGGGTGCCTTCGGAACCAGCGGCTCCGGACGGGGCCCCGGGTTCGTTGAAGATCTTTCGCGCCGCACGCGCGTTTTATGCGTGGAAGTGTCTCCAGTGGGGCCTCGGTCAGGCCTCGGCGTTGGTGGGCCTGGTGTTGGCGTTCACCTTCGTGCAGAGCGATTGGACCGGGGATTTCCTGGCGAAGTTTCCGCGCGCGGAATGGTTGAGGGCCATCGTGGGTGCCTTGGAGGTCCTGGGTTGGGTGGGCTTCTTCGTGCAGCTCCCCATCACCTGGATGATGGTGCGACTCGAGTACGAGATGCGGTGGTACCTGGTCACCGATCGCAGTCTCCGGATCCGGTCGGGAGTCTGGGTGGTGGAGGAACTCACCATGACCTATGCCAACGTCCAGGAAATCACCGTGCACCAGGGGCCCATCGAACGGCTGCTGGGGATTGCCAACGTCCGGGTGCGAAGCGCCGGCGGCGGGAGCGCGGGAAGCGCTGAAGGTGGCCCCTCGGGTGAGGCACGCACTGCGACGCACGTGGCTCATTTTCGCGGCGTGGCCGAGGCGGAGGAAGTCCGTGATCTGATCGTCCACCATTTGCGCGCGCAACGGGGCGCGGGTCTGGGGGATCCGGAAATGCGGTCGGGGGAACCGGGGGCGTGTGTCCCGCCCTTGGTGCTCGACGCGGCTCGCGAATTGCTGGGCGAAGCGCGCGCGTTGCGCCGGGCGGTGGGCAAGGATCCGGCCCCGACGGAGGGGTTGACCGGAAGGGAGGGAGCCGCATGAAAGAGCGGGGGATCGACACTCGGGATCGGCGCTCGAAGCTGGGGCTCGGGCTGAGTTGGGCATTGGTCTGGGGCTGGGTCCTATGGGCCTGGGCCGCGGGTGCCTCGGCCGCGGACAACCTGGCCTTGGGACGACCGGTGACGGCGCCCGGACCCTTGTGGGAGGGGTTGGGTCCGGAGACGATCACGGACGGTGATCCGGCGACCTTCACGCATCCAAGGACGGCGCA
>JADLFD010000015.1 GCA_020845805.1 Verrucomicrobiales bacterium
CCCGGTGCGCTGCGCCTCGGGGGCAGCCTCACCCTCGGCGCCGCCAGCACGATCGTCGCCACCGGCGGCACCCTCGAGATCACCGGCGTCCTCAATCTCCAGACCGCCACGCTCACACTCAGCCCCACCACCGGCAACCTCGTCATCGATAGCGGCACCCTGCTCAACGGCTCGCTCGTCCAGTCCGGCGGCGCACGCCTGATCTTCAGCGCCTCCAGTCAGAACTACCTCGACGCCATCCAACTCACCGGCGACCTCGTGCTCACCAACAGCAATGCGCGAGCTCGCGTGCTCAATGGACTCACACTCACGGGCGGCAAGGTGCGGCTCAATGCCAATGGCGCCATCGGCTTCGAGGGGTCGCAGACCTTCGGTGGCGAAGTCCTGTTCGAAGGGGATAGCGGCTTCGTAAGCATCGACGGCACGACCACCCTCACCCTCGCCACCACCGCTCTCGTTCACGGTAAAACCGGGCGCATCGGACAAGCCATCTTCACCGGCGGCACCAGCACGCTGCTCAATCAAGGCACCATCCGCGCGGACGTCTCCGGCGGCACGCTGACCGTCAATCCGAACGCCTTCACCAATTCCGGTACGCTCCAACAAATCAACGGCGGCACGCTCGTGGCCCCGGGATTCCCATGACACCCGCCCTGCCCCCACGAACGACACGCCCCTCCCAACCCACTTTGAAGCTTTTCCCGGACATGAAACCTGCCCTGTTCCCGCGGCCCGCAGCCCGTCTGCTCGCCCCGTTGTTCCACGCCTGCGTCCTGGGTGCCGCCCTCCTGGCAGCGCCCCTGGCGACGCACGCCGCCACCGCGCTCAGCCTCGGCACCGCCAGCGCCGGACCCGGCGAATCCGCCCTGGTCGAAGTGAGCTTCCAATCCGACACGCCCGCGGCCGCCACCCAGGTCGATGTGCGATTCGATCCGTCGCGCCTCGCCCCCGGTGTCGCCGAAGGCACCCCGCTCGTCCCGCGTCACCTGGTCGCTTCCAGCGTCCCCAGTCCGGGCGTCATGCGGTTGGTGATCTACTCCCTGTCCAATGCCTCCCTGAGCAACGGCGTCCTGGCCCGACTTCCCTTGCGCGTACTGCCTGGCTCCGCGCCCGGGACTCTCTCCCTCGCGGTGAGCAACCTGGTCGTGGCCAATCCATCCGGGACCCGCATCGCCGTCGCCACCGCCTCCCCGGGCTCGGTCACGGTACGCGACAGTGCCGCGCCGCGACTGCTCAAACCCACCGTCGCTCAAAACGGCACCGCGACCCTGCGCCTGACGGGCGTCACCGGCCGCGCCTACTCCCTTCAATACTCCACTGATCTCCAGCGCTGGACCCCGCTCGCCACCGCGACCGCCACGGACGGCTCCGTGACCTTCACGGATACCCCGGTGCCGAAAGCGACGTACCGCTTTTACCGAGCCCTGGAAGCCCCTTCCAACTAAGCGAAGATCATCAGCGAATACCCCCCTCGGGGATCCGCCAGACACGTCCGAGGCCCCACGCTAGAGCAACCGGCTTTCATCCCGGCGCTCCGACCGTTGCGTCTGCTTTTTGATCACCTCGATCTGGCGCGTGATCTCGAACAGCGCTTTGAGGATTTCCCCCTTCGCCGACGCATCCCCCATCCGCCCCGCCAGCGGATGCAGCGAGGTCACCCCGGCCGCCAACTCCTGGCAGCGGGCACGAATCGAGTCGCCCAACTCACGCCCCGTATCCGGAGTCGCCCCGCCCGCAGCCTGATGATCCATGCGGTGAGGTTCCCAAAGCCCGCCCGAAAAGCTAGATCTTCACCTTGAACTGCTCGCCCTTCTTCACGGAACGCGCGAACCCGGCCATCAGCGCCGGGATCTGCCCCAGATCCGACAGGCTCACCAGTTCGACCGGCGAATGCATGTACCGGTTGGGCAGCGATATCAGCGCGCTGGGAATCCCTCCGCGCGTCCAGAAGATGACGTCGGTGTCCGTGCCCGAGGTCGAGGACTGCGCCTCATGCTGCAGATCGATGCCAAGGTCCGCCGCGACGCTCTCAATCCGCTTCACCACTTCGAGATGGTTGGCACCCCCGTGCGTCAAGGTCGGCCCCCGCCCCACCCGAATGTCCCCGTGCAACACCTTGCTCACGGTCGGATAGTCCGTCGCGTGCGTGACATCCACCACCAGCGCCACGTCGGGCTTCAGGCTGTAGGCAATCTGCCGGGCGCCCAACAAGCCAATCTCCTCCATGATGTTTGAGACCGCGCACACCTCGGCCTTCAAACCACGACCGTTCTCGCTCAATAACCGCAACGCCTCCGCCACCGCAAAGGTCCCGATCCGGTTGTCGAACGCCCGCGCCACCGCCAGGTCCCCACGGAGCACCTCGAACTGGTCCACCAAGGTGATCGGGTTCCCGATGCGCACGATCTTCATCGCCTCCTTCTTCGACCCGGCCCCGATGTCCACGAACAAGTCGTCGACGCGTGGATACTTCTTCTCGCCGTCGCTCTTGGTGAGGTGCGGCGCCACATTCCCGATCACGCCCAGCACCGGCCCGTCGGCGGTGTGCACGTGCACGCGCTGCGCGCGGGAAACCACCGCATCCACCCCCCCAAGCCGACGCACATACAGATAACCGTCCTCGTCGATGTAACTGACGACCAACGCAATCTCGTCCGCATGTGCCGCCAGCATGATGCGCGGCGACCCGCCCTTGTTCAGCACCGCCACGCAGTTGCCATAGTGATCCGACCACGTCTCGTCGGCGTACGGTTTCACGTAATCCAGCCACACTCGTTGGCCACGTGCTTCATGTCCCACCGGGCTGGGCGTGTTCAGCAAAGTCCTCAAAAACGAGAGGGAGGCGTCGCGCATCGCGGGATACTGGGTATAAAGCCGACTGTTTTCAAACCCGGAGATGGATTAGGCACAGGAATTGCTCGTTGACGGTCCCCCGCCGCCGGGTAGTCTCGCGGCGCAGTGCAGTGCAGTGTCTGCATTTTTGATCTGAATCTGAACTTGAACAGCAAGGAACCAAGATGCCAGTGAACGTCGCAATCAACGGATTTGGCCGCATCGGCCGCCTGGTTTTCCGGGCCATGGTCGAACAGGGCCTCGTGGGCAAGGAAGTCAACGTCGTGGCCGTGGGAGATATCGTCCCCGCCGACAATCTCGCCTATCTCCTCAAGTACGACTCCACCCAGGGCCGCTTCGCGGGCACCGCTTCTTCCAAGAAATCCTCGCCCGACAAGGCGGAGGACGACGTCCTGGTGGTCAACGGCGCCGAAATCAAGGTGGTCAGCGGCCGCACCCCGGCCGAACTGCCGTGGAAAGCGCTGGGCGTGGACGTGGTGATCGAGTCCACCGGCCTGTTCACGGACGCCGCCAAGGACAACCCCAAGTCGGCCTACGGCCATATCACGGCCGGCGCCAAGAAGGTCATCATCTCCGCCCCTGCCAAGAACGAGGACATCACCATCGTGATGGGCGTGAACCACGATAAGTACGATGCCTCCAAGCATCACGTGGTCTCCAACGCCTCCTGCACCACCAACTGCCTCGCGCCGGTCGTGCACGTGCTCCTCAAGGAAGGCTTTGGCATCGAGGAAGGCCTCATGACCACGGTCCACGCCTACACCGCCACCCAGAAGAC
This sequence comes from Verrucomicrobiales bacterium, assembly GCA_020845805.1. Taxonomy (GTDB): domain Bacteria; phylum Verrucomicrobiota; class Verrucomicrobiia; order Limisphaerales; family CAIMTB01; genus CAIMTB01. The sequence goes on from JADLFD010000015.1 coordinate 3,632, forward strand.
GGTGGACGGTCCGAGCAAGAAGGACTGGAAGGGCGGTCGTACCGCAGCGATCAACATCATCCCCTCCACCACCGGCGCCGCCAAGGCAGTCGCGCTGGTCTGCCCCGAAGTGAAGGGCAAACTCACCGGCATGGCCTTCCGCGTGCCCACGCCGACGGTCTCCTGCGTGGATCTCACGGTGCGCACCGCCAAGGACACCAGCTATGCCGAAATCAGCGCCGCGCTGAAGAAGGCCAGCGAAACCTACCTGAAGGGGATCCTCGACTACACCGAAGACGAGGTCGTGAGCTCCGACTTCATCCACTGCCCGGCGAGCTCCATCTACGACAAGGGCTCGGGCATCGAGCTGAACAAGCGCTTCTTCAAGCTCGTGAACTGGTACGACAACGAGTGGGGTTACTCGAATCGCGTCGGCGATCTGCTGCGCTACATGATCCAGAAGGGTCTGTAAGCCTTCCTTCGCCCCGCCTCCGGCTGGGCCGGGATCGGTCTTTCAGGCGTCTCCCCCGCGGGAGACGCCTTTTTCGTACCCACGCGGGGGGGGCCGACGGACGCCGACTGTCCCCCCGCTGACCGCCCGCGGGCCCTCAGGCCACCGCGCCCAGACGGCCTTCCCGACGTGCATGGCGACCGTAGAACGCCTCGAAAAGCGGCGTGGCCATCAGCGTGGTCACGATGGCCATCACCACCATGATGCTGAACAAGGTCGGCTGGATGATGCCGTGCTGCAGGCCAATGTTCAGAATGATCAGCTCCATCAGGCCCCGCGCGTTCATCAGGGTGCCCACCGCGATCGAGGTCCGCTGGTCCTCGCCATTCCATCGCGCGGCGGCCCAGCAGGCCACCCCCTTTCCCACACACGCCGCCGCCAACACCACCGCCGCCGCCAACCAGAGAAAGGCGGTGTCCACCAGGTCCAGGCGCGTGTTCAGCCCGGAGTAGGTGAAGAAGAGCGGCAAGAGAAACACCACCACCAGGGGCTCCATCTTCTGCTGCAGCTCGTGGACGAACCGGCCGCGCGGCATGGCACAACCCAGAATGAACGCTCCAAACACCGCATAAATCCCGATGTAGTCCGTCCACCACGACGCCACCATCACCAGCCCCAGCGTGAAGGAAAGCATGGGCATGGTCACCCCGCGGTTTCGTTCGGTGAGATCCCCGAGTACAGACAACCATCGCCGCCCCACGGTCAGGGTGACCAATGCGTAAACCACGCCCCCGCCGATGGCTTTCACCGCCACCATCCAGCTCTCCCCAAAACTGGCCAGCACCACCGCCAGAATGCACCACGCCGCCGCGTCGTCGATCGCGCCCGCCGCCAACGCCAGGGTCCCCAGCGAAGTCCCCGCCAACCCGCGCTCATGAATGATGCGCGCCAACATCGGGAAGGCGGTGATGCACATGGCCGCCCCCAGGAACAAGCCCGCCTCGTACAAACTCACCTTCTCGCCGAACAACCCCGGATGCCGCCATAACCACGCAGCGATCAGGGCCCCCAACCCAAAGGGAACCGCCATCCCCGCCACCGAAACCGAGGCCGCACTGCGCAACTTGCCGGTGAAAAGCTCCGTCCGAAACTCGGTGCCCACAATGAACATGTAGAGCGAGAGACCCACCTGGCTCACACAGAACAGCACCGTCATCGACGCCTTGGGAAACAACTGCGCCTGCCACTCCGGAGCCAGCAACCCAAACAGCGACGGGCCCAGCACCACCCCCGCAATCATCTCCCCCACCACTTGCGGCTGCCCGATCCAACGCGCCATCCAACCGACCAGACGACACGCCCCCAGGATCACCGCCAGCTGGAGAAAAAAGAGGATGGAAAATTGAAGATTACTCATGCCAGACGGTTTCGATCTCGATCAGTCCCGATTCTCGCGCCGCAAGCTGCCGAGCTTCAGAAGAATTGCAACCCGTTCCCTTTCGGCACACCCAACCCGGCGTTCGCCAATCGCCCGCTCCCCTTCTCCGGTCAACGAGGACCGGCCCCCACCGGATTCGGCCGGCGAATCCAGGCCACCAGGTCCGCCAGATCCTGGGGACCCAACCCCGTCTCCAATCCCTCCGGCATGAGCGAACGTTGCTGCGGATTCAACCGCGCCACGTCCGCACGCAACACCACCTCCCGCACCCCGTTGGCCTGCAGCAACTCGATTGATTGCGCCGACTCCGACCGCACCACGCCGGTGACTTCGCGTCCATCTTTCAGCACCAGATCGTACGCCAGGTACCGCGGATCGATGGCGGCGCTGGGATCCAGGATCGCCACCAGGAAATCCGGAATCCGCTTCGGAATGAACGGTACCAGATCCGGCCCCACGGCATGCCCCACCCCGTGCAACTGATGGCAGGTGGCACACAACTTCTCGAAGTGCGTCCGGCCTGCCGCGGAATCGCCGTCCAGATCCACCACGCCCGCATATCGTGCCACCACCTCGGCCCGCGATGCCTCGCCCTGGAACAGGGCCTGCGCCCGACGGCGCACGCCCTCCTGGGCATGACTCGCCAGTCGCTGGCGCTGCGCCGCGTCGAGTTCCACCGGGCGAACCAAGCCTCGCTCCAGCGCCGACACCAACCGTGCCGCCGAAGACTCGCGCTCCAGCAGGACCGAGAGCGCCAGGGAACGGGCGCGCGGCGGCCAGGTCCCCCACCTCGACAGAAGGATCTCGGCAAACTCTGCGGATTCCTGCGCCGACCAGGCGGCACGCAGCGCCCCCACTTCCTCCCCGCGCAACTCGACCCCGGCCAGATCCGCCAGGTCCGCCTCTGAACTCACCCCGCGCAGGACCGCTTCGCCCAGGAGTCGGATGGCGGCCGCCCGCGCCGCTTCGGACCCCATCTCGCGGGCTACGCCCGGCGCCGTTCCGCGGACCCCCGCCATCGCCTCCCTGAGCAATGGACCCTCCACCCAGGCGATCGCCGCGCCTACGTCCGGTCCCGCGCCTTCCTGGAGCGCACGTCGCGCCGCCGCGCCCACCAGGGTCCGCTCCGCGAGGATCAACGGCACCCAGACCCGTTCGCTCTGCATCCGGGCTCGCGCCGCCTCTCCCACGAACGCGGTGGCCCAGTAGCGCCGGACCCATTCCAACCGTCCCTCGCCCGCCAGGGTACGCAGCAACCCATCCCACAACGGAGCCCC
>JADLFD010000016.1 GCA_020845805.1 Verrucomicrobiales bacterium
CGCGATCGCGGCGAACCGCCTTCGCCGGCAGCTCCTGGCCGCGGGCATCTATCCGCCCCTGATCCGGTATCCGAACGGCCCGGCGGCTCAGTTCTTTCGCTTTGCCCTGTCCAGTGAACATCGCGAAGGGCAGGTGGCGGCGTTGGAATCGGTGCTGCTGGCGCACCTGCACCGGGAAGGAGCGGACGATGGGCGACGCTGAATCCGGGGCCTGGGGAGCGGAGACGCCACGGGTGGGCGCGCGCGACGAGTGGCGTGGCGCGCCTCGCTGGGGTGTCGCGCTGGTCCTGGGGGTGCTCGCCTCCTGGATCGTGGGCAGCGGTTGTGGGAAACGCGGAGGGACGATGTCGGGGGACGGCTCCGGCACGTATGGACTCTGGGATCCGCGCGGGACGAATGCGGCGGTGGCGAAGGCGTCGCGGCCGGCCGCGGCGGCCTGGGCTTGGCCGGCTGAATCCGAGCTGGCGGTGGTCCAATCGGCGCTGGTGCCCTACTCGCTGTGGCATTCGCGCGAGCGCGCGGTGCGGTGGTTTGGTGCGTTGTCCGAGGTGGGCCGCGGCGGGCCGAGCTTTCTGGCGTATTCCTCGCCGACGGGAATAGCGACCTTGCGAGTGGGGGCGGTGGTGGAGGGGGCGCAGTTGCGGGAGAACTGGCTTCTGGTGGGGTTTGCGGGCGCGGAAGGGTGGACGGACTGGGACAGCCCATGGGCGGTGTTTCTGCAGCGGCGTCCGGAGAGCGTGGCACTGGGAACGAACGGCGTGGAGGCGCGGTTCGGGGCGGAGGCCGGGCATTTTGCGATGATGCCGTTGTACGGGTACTACAAACCGCCGCAGAAGGATCGCGGCGTCCTGGCGGCGCAGGGGCTTAAGGAGAAGGAATTGCTGACCTGGGAATGGCCCCTGGTGGTGGCGCGGGATCCGCTGACTCGGTTGCGATACTGGGCGGGTGCAACGCGGTGGTATCCTTATGACGTGGAGACCTCGGTCACGGTGGAGGAGGGCGGTGCCGCGGTGGTGATGGCACATCGGTTTCGTGGCTGGGAGATCCCCGATGATTGGGGGACGCGCACGGTGAAGGTGGCGCCGGTGAGCCCACTGTTGGGACTGGCCTTGAAGTCAGAGCCCACGCTGGGCGCGGAGGTGAAGCCGCGGCCGTTCGACTTTGAGATCGCGACGCCCTCCGGGCCTTACTATGCCGTTCCGGACGCTGAATCGGTGACGGTGACACTCCCGCTCATGGACCTGGTCGCGACGGCCGAGGTCCTGGACGCGGACGCACCCGCGCCTGTCGGTACCGAGTCGGCGGCGATTGCTCAGGCGGTGCGCGAAAGGGTCAGGACGCTCATGTCGGAACGTTTCGGACCGGGGACCGGGGCAGGGTCAGGGACGACGGGGCGGCTGGGATTGGGTGACGAGGCGATGCGCGAGGGGTTGGCGTGGTACGCGCGCGCGCTGCCCTGGTGCGAGCCGGTGATGCGCGACCGGGCGCGGGTTTTGATGCGGGGTTGGTTGGCGGACCGTGCGTTGACCGAGGAAGTGGTCCGGTCGAATACGAGTGGCGGGAAACCGTGGGCAGAAGTGGCGACCTGGCAGCGGGAGACGATCGAAGGACTCTGGGCCTATGTGCACCACACGGGCGATCACGAGTTCGTGCGCGAACGGTGGGCGATCATTCAACGCATTCTGACCGCGGTGCCGGGGGAAGCCGCGCAGGGGGGGATTGGTCGGACTTTGATGGAGGATGGGCCGCGTTTTGAACCGGGGCTGGGATTCCGGGTAGCGTGGGCACGGCTGGCTTATCTGGCTCGGGACCCGCTGGAGTGGGCGAGGTCTTGTGTGCTGGTGGGCGAGGAGCTGGTCCGTGAACACGACCGATGGCGTGGAGGGCGCTGGGTGCGCGAGCAACAGCCGTGGCACTCCATGGCCCCGTTGGGCAGTTCGTTACGGCTGGGGAGTCCGGCGACCGCGGGGTCCGGTTGGCGGCCTCAAGCGATGGAGGAGCCCGCGGCCGCGGCCGCATTCCTGGGGCGTGCGGCCGGCGACGTGGAGGTGGCCCGCTTCGCGCGGTGGCACCTGGCGGGTGACCTCGCGGCCACGCTCCACGCCTGGGAGCAACAGAGAGCGTCGACCCCGTCGGGTGCGGCGGGGATCGAGCGGGCACGGATCCGCGGCTGGTTGACTCCGGTCAGCATGACCAACCGATGGGAAGTTTCCCTCTCGGAGTGGGATCGGGGGTCCGACGTGGAGGTGTTGGCGGCGAGTCTGGGCTGGGCGCGGTGGGTGGGTGCAATGCGGACGGAACGGTTGATCGGCACCGATTTTGCCCCGGTGCCCTGGGAAGTGGCTCACTCCCGGCTCTACCCCGGGCGGGGCCTCACGCATCGGTTGATGGTGCCTCCGGCGAACGGCGGCGGAGCGAGTGGGTTGGGGGTGTGGTGGCCGGAATGGGAGGGGGCTGGGGAAGCGGCGGGGTGGCGATTTGGCGACGTGGCCACGAGTGGGCCGGGCGGCTTCGGAACACGGAAGGGCTGGTGGAACTTCCACGGCAGTACGGCGGCTCACGAAATGATCTCCTGGAAGGCAGATCCAAGCGGGCCATGAAATTCCATCGACAGTCCTGGGCGCCCGCCGTAGAGGAGAACTCCATGAAGTCTCGCATGATTACGGCGGTGATGGTGGTGGCGCTGGGGTTGATGGGGAGTCGGTCGACCTGGTCGCAGGATTCGGGGCAGGTTTCGACGGCGTCGACGCCGGTGCAGCAGGGGACAAGGTCGGTGGACGGGGGCGAGGTCGCGGCCGACGTACTGCTGGTGCGTCCGGTGTCTTTCGCGGCGACGGCGATCGGGGCGGCGATCTTCGTCGTGGCGCTGCCGTTTGCGGCCATCGCGGGGGACGTGAAGGGGACAGGGCGCGCGCTGGTGGGAGCTCCGGCGGCGTATACCTTCAAGCGGAAGCTCGGTGATTTCTCGCACTCGACACCGTAGTTCGCGACGGACAACGGAGGCGTGTCGGGGAGGCGTGCTCGCTCGGGGGCGCGGGGATCGTTGACGCCTTCAGGTGACGGCGCGTTGGCGGGCGCGATCGGGCCACGTGAAGCAGATGGTGGTGCCTTCGCCTTCGGTGGATTCGATCCAGATTCGGCCGCCTCGGGTTTCGACGATGCGTTTGACCAGCGTGAGGCCGAGGCCGACGCCGGGGATCTGGCCCATGGGATCGAGGCGTTGGAAGATCTGGAAGACCTTTTCCTGATAGCGCGGGGAGATGCCGGGGCCGTTGTCGGCGACGCGGAACTCCCAGCTTCCGCGCCGGCGTTGGGCGGAGGCGCGGATGAGGCCGTGTTCCTTGTCGAGGTACTTCACGGCGTTATCGAGCAGGTTTTGGAAGATCTGATAGAGGCGATCCGGATTGCCCCAGATGACGGGGAGGTCCGGGGCGGGTTCGATGCGGATGTTGGCTGGGGGCGCGATGACCGAAGCGATCTCGCGGATCATGTTGAGCGAGGACACGCTGCTTTCGGCCTCGGGGGTCCGGCCGACTTTGGCGCAAGCGAGGAGTCCGTCGATCATGCGTTGGAGGTGCTGGACGCGGCCGCGGAGGAGCCCGAGCAGACGGAGTCCCTCGGCATCGAGGCGGGCGGCATGATCCTGGGAGAGCCACTCGGAGAGCTGGTGGATGCCGCGCAGCGGGGCCTTGAGGTCGTGGGTGACGACGTAGGCGAACTCGGCGAGTTCTTCGTTGGTGGAGCGCAGGTCTGCGGTCCGTTCCTCGACGCGTTGTTCCAATTCGGCGTTGAGCTGGCGGATGCGCGCCTCGGCGTGTTCGCGCTGGCGATCGATGCGCACCGCGCCGATGAGATTGGCGCAGGTGATGAGGAGGGGTTCGAGGCGGCGGATGAGGCCGGTTTCGTAGCTGGAACGCGGCCGGCAGAGCGCGGCGACCCCGACGACCTTGTTGTCGTGCTGGAGGGGGAGGCCGAGCACCTCGAGGTGGAGGGCCGGGAGGGCCAGGTCGTGGTGAGGGGCGGGTTCCTGATAAGTGCGGACGACGGGGGCCGCCGAGTTCATGACCTCGAACAGGAGGTCAGCGAGTCGCGCGCGGAGGCTGGGGTCTTCGGGTGCTTCCGCGGTGTGGGCCGCGGGGTCTGGATAGACGGTCAGTTCGAGTTTCCCGCCGGCGCCGGGGATGACCTCGCCGATCAGCCCGGCGGTGGAGTCGGTCATCTGGACGAGCCGTTCCAGCATGTGGTTGAACGTGCCGGAGGGGTCGGGGTTGGCGATGAAGCGGGCCTGGAGATCGCTGACTGACTGGAGGAGCTCGTGACCTTCGCGCAGGGCGCGTTCCGCCTGCTGGCGGCGTGAGATATCGGCGAAGGAGACGACCACGCTGGTGACCTGTCCGTTCTCATCGCGGGAGAACGGGCGCGTATTCATGGAGAGCCAGACCAGACGGGAGTCGGGACGGCGGACGCCCATGACGGCGTCGGTGACGGGTTCCCCGGTGCGCAGCGTGACGGCGGGCGGGTATTCGGCCTCGGGCAATGGGGTGCCGTCGAGGCGGACGGTATTCCAGTCGGCGTCGGTGAGCCGGTGGGAGGCCAGGTACTCGGGGGTGATGCCGAGGATGTCGGCGGCGCTGTCGTTGAAGGTGACGAAGGAGCCGTCGGTTTTGACCAGCATCACGCCTTCGGCGAGGGCGGCGACGACGGAGCGGTAGGCTTCCTCGCTTTGGCGCAGGGCATCCTCGATGCAGCGGCGTTCCCCGGCCTGGACGGCGAGCGCGACGATGTCGGCGACGGAACCGGCGAACAGTTCCTCCTCACTCTTCCAGTTGCGGCGAGGGCCCTGGTGTTCGAGGCAGATGACGCCGACGAGGCGCCCGCGCAGGCGGATACCGGCGTCGAGGATGGAGGAGACGCTGAGCGGGCGGAAATAGCTGGGGAGGAGTTCGGCGGTGCGCAGGTCCGTTTCGACATCGGTGACGGAGACCAACCGGTCGCGGGTGACCGCTTCGAAGTAGCTGGGATAGTCGGCGACGCGGAGTTCCACGGCCGGGTCCTGCACGGCGTAACCGGATTCGTAGAGGCTGATGCAGCGCAGGAGGGAATCGCTTTCCTCGAACATCCAGACCGTGACGCGGTTGACCCCGATGCCGCGCGCGGCGGCGGTGGAGATTTCCTGCAGGGCGGGGCCGAGGTCGCCCTGGGCGATGAGTTCGCTGCGGGCGAGTTCGAGCAGGGCGGAGTTGGCGCGGCGGAGGCGTTCAGCGCCCTCGCGCAGGGAGGCATCGGTGAGATGGCGTTGGATGGCGACGCCGGCGAGAGAGGCGGCGAGGCGTTGGAGATCGAGCAACGCGCCGGAAGGTTGAACCCCGGCATCGAGGAAGGCGGTGAAGGCGCCGAGGCGATGCCCGGAGCGCGCGACGATGGGAACGACCACGGCCGCGTCCCAGCGTTTGCGTTCGAGTTTCTCGAGGCGCGCGGCGACGGAGAAATCACTGAAAAGATCACGGATGACGGCGGGTTCGCCGCGGGAGGAGGCGATGAGCGGGCCGATGCGGCCGTCGGTGCGGGCGAGTCCGGCGAGGATGGGAAGCGACTCGGGCCGCATGGTGGGGGCCAGGACCAGCGGGTGGGGGGCGTGTTCGTCGGGGAACCAAAGGATCCAGCACCGAATGCCATCATGCCGGGCTTCGCTGACCCGGATGAGTTCGGAGAGGACGTCCTCGACGGGGCGGCCGGTAGCGATCCATTCGAGGATGCGCTTCTGGCCGGCGAGGAATTCCTCGGAGCGCTTGCGCACGCTGGTGTCGCGCACGTGGACGAGCAGGGCCTGGCGGCCTTCGGCGAGGGCGACGCGCGTGGCGCGGAGTTCGACGGGGACGGAGGATCCGTCGCTGCGCAGACTGAAACCTTCCGAGGTGGCCTGCTCGCCGGAGGAGAGGCGCTGGAAGTTGGCCTGGACTTCGGCGCGCAGGTTTTCCGGCACCAGCTCAGTGACGTGCCGTCCGACCAGGCCGGCGCGCGGCAGGCGGTGCAGATTGCAGGCGGCTCGGTTGACATCGAGGATCACCCCCTCGAAGGACTCGAGGAAGATCGCGTCGGGGGAGTTGTCGAACAGATCCCGGAATCGTGCTCGTTCCGCGGCGAGGGCGATTTCGGCCTGTTTGCGGGCGGTGATATCGCGGGCCACGCCGCTGATGCGCCGCGCGCGTCCCTGTTCGTCCCGGACCACGACGCCCTGGTCCAGGATCCACCGGGGTTCACTGTTGGCGCTGGAGATGCGGTACTCCATCGCGTATCCGCCGCCACCGCCAAGGGCGGCGTCGCGCAATGTCTCGAGGACGCGGCGTCGGTCCTGGCGATGGATGACGGAGAGGACCGAGCGGACGCGCAGCATTTTGGCGGCCACGGGAACGCCGGTGAGATCCGCGAAGGACGGGCTGAGGTAGGTGAGTTGGAGGGAAGGGAGTTCCATCACCCACAACACGTCGCGCGCTTGTTCGGCGAGATGCCGGAAGCGTTCCTCGCTGATCCGGAGGGCCTGCGTGGCGCGCAGTCGGTCGAGCTCCGCGCCAGCGCGGGCGGCCAGAATGCGCAGGACATCCTGTTGGGCCGGGGATGGCTGGAACTTGCCGGCACCGCCCACGGCAAGGAAGCCGAGGGTGCGGTCATCCACGCCTTTGAGACTCAGTCCCACGAAGGATTCGGTGTCCGGCCCAATGAGCTGGGTGATCCAGGGGTGGGACTGGCAAGCCTGCTGGCCGACGCAGGTCACTGGAGTGGCGATGGTTTCGGTGGCGGCGGACGGGAGGGTGACCGGGGTCGGGTTGGTGACGGCGGCTCCCCCGCTCCAGACCGCCACGGGCCGGAGTTGCGGGGTGGCAGCGGGGTGAAGCACTCCGATCCAGACGTTTCGCGAGGGGAGAGACTCGGCCAGCGTGCGGGCGATGGTGGGGAAGAACGTGTCGCCGGTGCCCTGAACCGTGAGGGAGGCGAGTTGGCGCAGCAGGCTCTCGGCTCGTTTGCGATCGCTGATGTCACGCGCGAAACCGTCGAGCCGGGGCGCGGGGCCCCCGCTATCGACGACGGTGGACGTCACCTCGATGGTGCGCCGGTGGCCGGCGGGGTCGATGATATCGACCACGAACGGGTCACCGAGGCCTCCGGTGTGGAAACGATGAGCGAGCCGGTTGGCGGTGCGCGCTCGCTCCTCGGGGGGGAGGAGGTCGAGGATGCACATTCCCATCAGAACGTCGCGGGGATGTCCCAGCAGCCGGGCGGCATCCGGGCTGACGGCGAGGAAGTGACCCTGGGCATCGAGCGAGTAGGTGCCCGAATCGCTTTGGGGGGGCGCCGTTGGATCGGGGTTCAGGTCTGGGGCGGCGCGGTCGTCCATGGATACGCTTAGGGCAGGGAGGGATGCCGTCGAACGCCGCCACGGTAGCGCCTTCGGGCGGCGGGCGTCCAACAAACCTGCAGGGAGGCCTGGGCGCGCGAGGGCGTGCGTGGCTCCTCCAGAAAGCAGAAACGCTCTCCGCGCAGGGCGCGGAGAGCGTGACGGCGTCGGTGACGAGATCGATCAGACCGCGTGCGAGGAAATCACGGATTCCTCGGACGTGGCATTGGGTCGGCGCGGGAACGGGGGAGGCGAATTGAAGCTCCAGAACTCGGCGAGGCTGCGCAGCATCTCGACGTATTCATCGGTGCGCGTCGGCTTGACCAGGTAGGCCATGATGCCGAGCTGGTACAGGCGGTCGCGGTCGGACTCGTGGGGCGAGGTGGTGAGCACGGCGACCGGGAGGGTGCGCAGCATGGGATCGCGGCGCAGTTCGGTGAGGAACTCGTGTCCGTTCATGCGCGGCATATTGATGTCGAGCAGGATGAGGAACGGGAGCGGGTGTCCTTCGGATCGCAGCCATTGCAGGGCCGCTTCGCCGTGGCGGGCGACTTCGATGGGGAAGGCGGCGGGCAGGCGGGCGAGGGCGCGCTCGAGACTCAGCACGTCGACCTCGTCATCCTCCACGAGGAGCAGAGGGCGTTTCTCGCGGCAGAACCGTTGGAGCCGGTCGGCGCGCGCTCGATTCTGCTGCCAGGCGGTGGCGAACCGCATGAGTTCGTGGACGCTGTTGAGGCCCAGCTTCTGGCGGATATTGGCGCGGTGCACGTCGACCGTGCGCGGGCTGATGGAGAGTCGGTCGCCAATTTCCTTGGCTTCGAACCCTTCGCCGGTGAGTTGGAAGACCTCGAGTTCGCGTTCGGTAAGGATCTCCTCGGGTGAGGAATCGACGCTGCTGCTGTTCTCCTCGCGTTTGACCAGCTTGGGGAGGAGCCCGGGGGACATGTAGCGTTCGCCCGAGGCGACCTGCCGGATGGCGGGAAGCAGGGCTTCCGTGGCGGTGGAGGGGTCGAGGAATCCTTTGACTCCGGCGCCGAGCGCGGAATCGAGGAGTTCCGGCGTGCCGTTTTCGGCGAGCAGGATCAGCGCGGGCGGGTTGCCGCTGGTGCCGTTGGGAAGCGTGGCGCCGAGGGTGCGCAGTTCGACCACCGCGGCCTCATCGAGGACGATGACGTCGGGGCGTAGTCCCTCGATTTGCGGCAGGGTTCGAGCCATGTCCGGCGCCTCGCCGGCGAGTTCGACGCCCGTCTGGCCCGTGATGCACGTCCTCAAGCCCGACCTCACGAGTGCGTTGCCGAGCGTCAGCAGAACACGGATCGGTGCCTTGCCGGAAGATTGTGGAGGTTGTGAGTTCAAGGTTGGCATGAGCGTACGTCGGTGTTTCTACGACTGCAATACTGGCGAAGGTGAGGCATGGCCCCGTCCCGGCCCTCGTTCAGGCCTCCGGCGCTGCCGAGTGCGGTGGGGGATGAGCGGTCATCCGGGATACACCTCGGCGTCCCCGGGGCTGCCGTGGGGCGGGCTCCGTGCTGCGCTGTCGGTGACCCTCGGAAGAGGCTCATGCAAGAGTTATCGATCATCTACCCAGTCCGCTTAAGCAGATTCTTGGGCTCCTTTCGAGCTGTGTGATTCCACGGCACGGGATCCCCTGAGTCCAAATCCTTGGCGGCGGCGTCGTTGCGGCACGGTCGTCGGTGGGTCTCGGAATGCGGAATCACGTAAGGCATTCGAGCAAAGTGTCAACCGGTGCGGGGCGCGCCGTACCCTGTTCCCAGGAACCCGGGGAAGTACCAGCCGCGGACCAGATCCCGGAACCGCTCCAGCAGGGGCCGGGACTGGAGGATGACAAAGAGGTCCACGAAGAGGCGTCCCACACTGCAGAACAGCGCGGGGAGGAGCAGGAGGAGCAGCGTGGTGCGCAGCAGGGCCTTGGCGGGTCGATCATAGAAGAGCGCCCAGCGCGAAGCGTGATAGGCGACCGCCACGAGGTCGAGGCCATGGAGGACGACCGAAAAGAGGGCCGGTACCCCCGCGGTCAGGAAGCGGATGCCGACCGACGGCCAGTCTCCGCCATCGAGCAGCCGTTCGAGGACGGCGAGGCTGATACTGGCGACGGCCAGCATCAGGAACGGTCGCGTAAACAAACGGCGCAACGCCGCGAGATGCCCGGCGCAGAGGGCCTGGCTCGAGATGGGCGTTGCGAGCAGAAGCTCCATGGCGCCCGTGCGGCAGGCGTCCTGCAGGAAGTACACGACGTGCACGGCCAGGAGTAGCTTGAGCAGGTAGAAGCCGGCGGTGAGCAGTCCGGCGGCGGTTCCCTGGGCGAGGGTGCGCTGACCGGCGAACTCCAGGACCAGATAGGCGAGGAGGGCGACGGCGAGAGCTCCACCTGCCAGCCACCAGGTTCCGCGGCGGGCCCAACTGTTGCGCCACGCGTACCACGCCAGCGGGCCGTCCCGCCACTGGTGATCATCGCGAGCTCGATTCCAGGATTCCCCCGGCGTCTCGGCGGGGGTGGGAGTCACGCCCTGATCGCGCCAGCTGTGGCGAACGATGAGGGCCGACGTGGCCAGGAAGCACCAGGCGAGCCCATGCTGAAACAGGAGCCCGAACAGGAAGTACGACGAGCCAGTCCGGGTTCCTGAATCAAAGGCAGTCTCGAGAATCCCGGCGGGTC